>JALUZX010000593.1 GCA_027011425.1 Planctomycetota bacterium | reverse complement strand
CCCCTGGACCGGCGCCCCACCCCCGCCGAGATCGGGGAAGTCCTGGAAGAAGCCCGCCGGCTGGGACTGAGACTTGTGGACGAACCCCGGTCTTGAGGAGAAAACCATTCGGGGACGCCCCCCTTGGCGGGAGAATGGGCGGCTCCCGGTGGCAATGCAATGAATGATCAGAGATCGAACATGAAAAACGTATTTTTGCTCTCCCTCCTTTTATTCCCGTCCCTTCCCGCGGGTCCCGCCTTCCCCCAGAAGGGTTGGGGATTCAAACCCGCCGCCCAGGCACCCCCCGGTCTTCCCCGGGTCCTTTTGATCGGGGACTCCATCTGCAACGGCTACAGGCGGGGCGTGGCCCGCCGGCTGGAGGGAAAGGCCGCCGTGGACGCCTGGGTCACCCCGCATCACCTGGCCTCGGCGGGCCTCCTGAAGGAACTGGACCGGGTCCTGGCCCGCGGGCCCTACAAGGTGATCCACTTCAACATCGGCCTCCACGGCTGGCCCAAAGGCCGGATTCCGAAGGGCCAATACGACAACCTGATGCGCCGGTATTTTCTCTTTCTTCGCCAAAGAGCCCCGGGCGCCGCCCTCGTCTGGGCTTCCACCACGCCCATCACGGTCAAGGGAAAACCCACCCTCCTGGACCCGGAGCTGGATCCCATCATCGTGAAACGGAACGCCCTGGCGGCGCGGGCCGCCGCCGAGTACGGGATCGCCCTGGACGACCTCTACGGCCTGGCCGCCCGGCACCTGGACCTGGGAAGGGGGGACAGGTTCCACTACAAGCGGGAGGGATTCGAACTCCTGGCGTGGCAGGTGACCCGATCGGTCCTGGCCGCCCTGGAAGCCCGGCGCCAAAGACGGCGGGCCCGGCCGCTCCAGCTCTTCGTCGCTCCCTGGGGCAAACCCGGGGCCTCCGGCGCCTGGGCGGATCCCCTCCCTTCCCCCGGGGAGGCGAGAAACCTCCTGCGGGCCCTGAGAAAGAAAAAGGGCCTGCCCCCCGGCGGGGCGCGGATCTTTCTTAGGGGCGGCCTCTACCGCCTGGCCCGCCCCCTGGCGCTCACACCCCAAGACGGCGGGAAGCGAAACAAGCCCGTGGTCTACGCGGCCTGGCCCGGCGAGACGCCCGTCCTCACCGGCGGAAGGCGGATCACGGGCTGGAAACCCTTGAAGGAAAAACTCCCCGCCCTCTCCCCCAAGGCCGTGGGCAAAATCTGGTATGCCCATATCCCCAAGGGTTGGCGCTTCCACTACCTCTTCGTGGACGGAAAGCGGGCCGTCCGCTCCCGGTCGTGCAACGACGACTTCTGGCGGCACTGGCCCAGGAAGTTCACCTTCGGCCCCCCCGATCCCAAGGGACAGCTCGTCACCTTCCCGGACAAGAGCCTCCTGGCCCACGTCCCCTCCAACGGCGACACCGAGATGGTCCTGGTCCTGGCCCAGTACGGCAAGATGGCCAACGGGGTCCTCAGGTCCGTGGACCCGGAAAAGGGGACGGCCCGCTGGAACGACACCATGCAGAACATCGTCCCCTCCCGGAATATCCATGAGAGGGGATACCGCCTGGAGAACGCCCTCTGTTTCCTCGACGAGCCCGGGGAGTGGGCCGTGGATTCTGCGAAAGGCCGGGTCTACTACTGGCCCCCCGAAGGGGAGATGGAAGGAGCCGTGGTCGAGGCGCCTCTTCTCTACGAGCTGATCCGCCTGGAAGGAAAAGAAGGAAAAGGCCCCAAAGTCCGGTTCGTGGAGATCCGGGGGCTCACCCTCTCCTGCACGGACCGCCTTCCCGAGGACCAGTGGCCCCGCTCCTGGTTGAGGCGCCAGTGGGAGATCCCCGACGGGGCCATCTACATCTCCAACGCCGAGGATTGCGCCGTGGAAGGGTGCAGGATCCTGGATCCCGGCGGTTTCGGCATCGTCCTCCACCACCACGCCCGCCGCTGCCGGATCCTTGGAAACGAAGTGGGCCGGACCGGCGCGGGAGGGATCTTCCTCGAGGGTTACGGCCCGGGCCTCACCGACGCCAACAACCACAACATCGTGGCCTTCAACTGGTTCCACGACCACGGCCTGGGCAACTACTGGCACTCCCCGGGGGTGCAGATCTACCAGTCAGGATACAACCTGGTCGAATACAACCTGATCCAGCGCTCGGCCTACAACGGCATCTCCACCACCGGGGCCGACCCGGACCGCCTCTCCAGGATCGAATACGTGGAGCCCGGCCACGCCCGGGGACAATGGGACCCCTGGACGGCCTACGAACCCAAGACCGAGGACTGGCCCCGGGATCTCCTGGAGAAGATCCGGAAGGGGAAATTCAAGTTCGACCGGGAGACGGTCAAGCCTTTTCTGCACTCCAATGCCAACCTGGTCCAGCACAACGTGATCGTGGAGCCCCACTCCACCCTCAACGAGGGCGGAGCCATCTACGCCTGGTGCTGCGGCCGGTGGAACGTCTGGCGGGCCAACCTGGTCTACAAGTCCCGGGGCATGCCCGCCTCCTCGGTGATCGCCCTGGACGACCTGGTGGAGTTCACCACCGTGGAGGACAACGTCTTCCGGGTGGACGGGGTGATCCTGGACGGGGTGGGCGTGCGTCCCGCCGAGAGGGGGAACATCCTGAGGAACAATTTCCGGGCCTGCTTCGATCCTCGGTTCGCGGCCAGGCGGAAACGGGGCCTGGGCAGGGCCTGGATCAACGTCAAAGGAAGGGCGCCCCTGGACCGGCTCTACCGGTCCATATGGTCCGCCGTGCTCCGCCGGGGCGGCTGGCCCGGCTCGCCGAGAGTGGGCATCCCGGGCCTGGATGACCAACATTCCACCATCGAGCCCCCCAAAGTCCCGGTGAAGAAGACCAAGGACACCCGCGACGTCATCGACAAGTGAAGACCCCGGCCGCGGATCCGGCGGAGGCTGCCGTTATATCTCCCCCTTGATCGCCCGGATCATGGCCCAGAAGTTTTCCATGGGAGTGTCGAGCTGGACGTGGTGGGTGGGCCCGATGATGAGCCCTCCTCCCTTTCCCAGGGTGCGGATCCTCTCCTTCACCTCGGCGCGCACTTCCTCGGGCGTTCCGAAAGGAAGGGTATACTGTTCGTCGATGGATCCCCAGAAACAGAGCCTGTCCCCGTAGAGACGTTTCAGCCCGGCCGGGTCCATGGATCCCGGCTGGACCGGGTTGAGCACGTCCAGGCCGATGTCGATGAGTTCGGGGATGATGGGCTCGATGTTTCCGTCCGAGTGGTAGGCCACCTTGATCTCCGGGTTGGCCTCCTTGATCCGGCGGATGAGTTCGGCCATCCGGGGCTTGAAATATTTTCTCCAGAGCCGGGGGGAGATCATCATCCGGTTCTGCTCCCCCATGTCGTCGCCGAGCCAGATCATGTCCACCCCCATGGAGGCGAGCCTCGTGGCCGTAACGAGGTGGTAGTTGTAAGGGATGTCCAGGATCCGCTCGGCAAGGCCGGGGTTCTCCACCAGGTCCATGAGCATCCTGCTGAGCCCCCGGAGCGCCCAGGCCGTCTCCCAGATGGTGCAGACCGCCACGCCCACGATCCAGTACTCCTCCCCGTATTCCCGGATCACACGGGCCGCCTCGTCGTAGAGTTCCGGCCGGCCCGGGTCGGGAGGGACGTAGGTCTCCAGGGCCGAGTCCTCGGCCAGGGGGTGGCCGTCGATCTCCATGTAGTGGCCCTTGCCGAAGGGGGTCTCATAGGGCGCGGCGATCCAGCGCACGCCCCATTCGTCGGTATACTCCCCGCCTTCGTGGCAGTAGGAGTTCACCCAGCCCACGGAGGTGAGCAGCATGTCCTCCCCCAGGGCCCGCTCCAGGACGTAGGTGTTTCCCCCGCCGTGGGGGTTGTGGGAGGAGATGTCGATCCCGAGTTCCCGGGCGAGCCTCTGGGCGAACTCGGGGGTGAAGCTCACCTGCATGGGGGGCCGGTCCGTCTCCTCCATGGAGAGGGCCGCCCGGACGCGATCCCTGGGCTTCATGGTTTCCTTCCGGGAGGGGCTTCCTGGCGCGCGCTCACAGACAAAAAGCCTACCATCCTCCAGGGAAGGAAGGGAGCAGCAAAGAACCCTCAACCTTGTTCTTCCAGGTAACGCCGGGCTGCCAGGATGAATTCACGGGCCCGTTCTATCCACAAGGCCGCCGATTCGGGTTCGATGTCGACTTCAGTGTCATAATCCCCCCGAAGGCGCTCGTCGAAGGCGTCAAGCAGCCAACGGTGGAATTTTCGATCCATCAGTTCGGGCTTCGCGAAGTGTTTGCCGAAAGCAGCATGAATGCTTGAATGTTTCCTGTATCGGAGATCCATCTCCCTCAAGAGGGCTTGAGCCGTATAGAGCATGGCGTAGTAAGCCCTCCCCGACGAAAACTCCGCGTCACCGGCCCTGGCAAGGGTTTCCGCGGCTCGGAGGGCCCGCTCGGCTTTTTGGAGCAATCTGCGGGTCTCCTCCTTCATACCCGGACGGCCTCTTCGCGCACGTTCAGGAAGAACATGGACATGTCTTCCCTCCATCGCTTTTCCGAAACAAAAACCCTACTGATTGACAAATCGTATTCCAGGGACAAGTCCCCCACCAACTTGCTGGTATTCTCGATTTCTTTTCTGTAGTCGCGGACTTTATCCAGAACGATCAGCACGTCCACATCCGATTCCTCACGGGCATCTCCCCGGGAGTGCGACCCGAAAAGATAAACACCTTTAAGCCTCCCGGAATATAGCTCAGCAAGACCTTCCCGAAGGCGACCCAATGCTTCTCGAACTTTTTTGTTCATGATGAAACCTCACCCTTCCAAGGGTTTTACCCATATCTACCAACGGGAGGGGAAAATGGCCAGCCCCCCAAACGGCTTCGGGATGGCGTTTCCAACGACGCGGCATCTTCTCCGCCCCGTCGCCCGCCCTACTTGGCCAGGACCAGGGGGCTGAAGAGGATGTAGAGGGTGATGGTGGCGGCCACGACGAAGATCCCGGCCACGAGGGCGGTCCTGGAGGACTGGAGAGCGATGGTGGTCTGTTTCTTGAATTCCACAGGCTCGGGCAGAGGCCTCAGGAGGGTAATAACCGCCATGACGGCCAGACAGAGGCCGAGGCATACGGCCATCCTGTTGAGAAACTGCAGGGAGGGCCAGAAGAGCATGAGAGCCCCGTAGGCGACGATGTTGGTGAGGAGCCCCACTACGCCGGCGGAACCGGGCCCCCTTCGGACCAGGAGGCCGAAGACGAAGACCGCCAGGATACCCGGTGAGATGAATCCCTGGCTCTCCTGGATGATGGTGAAGATGCTGTTCTTGATCTTGGGGTTGCCGAGTTGAGGGGCGAGGAAGATCGCCACGCCCGTGAAAATCACCACGCAAATTCTTCCAAGGAGTACGATCCGCTTCTGAGAGGCGCCGGGCGAGATGTAGCGCTTGTAGATATCCATGGTGAAGATCGTCGAGGCCGCGTTGAGCATGGCCGCGAGCGAACTCACCACCGCGCCCAGCAGGGCGGCCATGACAAACCCGAAGATCCCCACCTTCTGGGGAAGGACGTTCGCCAGGAGCTGGCCGAAAGCGGTGTCGTACTTGTAGGCGATGGGTCTCTCCATCGTCGGCGACGTTCCGGCCGCCTCGGCGGCCTTCCTCACCTTCCTGTTGAATTCGTCGATTTCCTTGGCGAGCGCCGGGTAAACGTGCTTCCACGCCTTGTCCTTGGATTCGAAAATGGTGTATTCGGCGGGTTTGTTCGCACGGAAATCCTTCTCCAATATGGGGATGACCCGCGGGTTCCGGGTCTTTAGAGCCCTGAGCTTCGCCACATCCTTCTTGTCCTTGAAGATCGCCAGCAGAATGCCCTTCCCTTTCCAGGAGGCCGCCTCCTCGGGCCTGGGAGACCTGAGGACCTTCACCAGGGAGGTCTTGGGGTTGGCATGGACATACTTGGCGATCACCTTGGCGTTGTCGGCGGCGCTGTCCAGGCGCATATCATTTGCGAAGAGGTTGAAGGCGATGATTCCCGGGATGACGATGGCGAAGGGCACGATGAGTTTCATGAAGGCGGCGAAGACGATGCCCTTCTGGCCTTCCGCCAGGGAAGCCGAGCCCAGGGTCCTCTGGGTGATGTATTGGTTGAGCCCCCAGTAGTAGAAGTTGGGAATCCACAAGCCCAGGAGCAGTGCCGTCCAGGGAAGGATCGGGTCCGAGGAGGGCATGAACATGTTGAGCCTGCCACGGTTCAGCTCCCAGAACCGTTCCAGGGCCCCCGACCCCGGGGAGAGGTGCTGGACCGCCACGGCTCCCGAGACGGGATCCAGGATCTTGGCCGCCTCCGTGGCGAGCCCCAGTTTCTGGAAGGCGAAATACATCACCACCACGCCCCCCAGGATCAGCGAGCTTCCCTGGATCAGGTCGGCCCAGGCGCAGGCCTTCAAGCCCCCGGCGCCCACGTAGATCATGGCGATGAGCCCGATGGCCAGGGATCCCGAGGCAAGGCTCACGAAGTGGCCGTTTCTCGCCGCCACGGTCTGGATGACCAGGGCCCCCGAGTAGGTCACCGCGCCAAGCAGAACCATGTAAATGAAAATAGTGGCGGCCGCCATGATGGTCCGGGCCCCGGCGTTGTACCGGTGCTCAAGGAATTCGGGCATCGTGAAGATCCCCAGCCGGAGAAAGTAGGGGAGAAAGCCGAAGGCCACTACCACAAGCGTGATGGCGGCCATCCACTCGTAGCTGGCAATGGCCATCCCCACGTGGCAGGCCGCGTTTCCGGACATCCCCACAAACTGCTCCGTAGAGATGTTGGCGGCGATGAGCGAGAAACCGATGAGCCACCACTTGAGGCCCCGCCCGGCCAGGAAGTAATCCTCGGAGTCCTTCTTCTTCTCCCGGCTCTTCCAGAGGCCGATGCTCACCACGCTGACCACGAAGGCCAGAAACACCAGGACATCCCAGAATCCAATGTGCATGGAGAAAGCTCCCGTCACCTGTGGGAAGGGGGTTCCAACGGCGGCCTGGGGCCCGCCAAGCCAGGGGAAGGGCGGATTCTAACGGCACGGGAGGGACGCACCAAGGAAAGGCCCCGTCGAATTGGGTAGAATGGTCCGACTTTTCCCGGGATTGCCGCCAGGGGGAAGGGAATGTCCCGGCCTGCGGATTGCACAGCCCTCCCTCCCCGGCCCCCAAAAGGGCAAG
>JALUZX010000592.1 GCA_027011425.1 Planctomycetota bacterium | reverse complement strand
GACCGGGGGGCCGACGCGGCCTGGGCGGCCGTGGTCCCCGTGGAGCCCTTCGCCGTCTACCGGCTTTCGGGCTGGATTCGCGCCCAGGGAGTGGAACCAGCCGGCGGGAAGGGAGCCCTTCTCAACATCCACGAAATCCGCGGGGCCGCCACGTCCGCCGTCACGGGGACGACCGGCTGGAAGAGGGTGGAGGTTCTCTTCCGGACCGGGGAGATAGACGCTCTCCAGGTCGACTGCCTGCTCGGGGGATGGGGCCTTGTCCGGGGAAGGGCCTGGTTCGACGACCTGGCCCTGGAGCTTGTGGAAAAGAAGACCCTTCCTCTCCCTTCGATCACGATCGACGCCCGGAAAGAGAAATCTTCCTTCTCCGGGTATATATACGGTCAATTCATCGAGCACCTGGGAAGGTGCATCTACGGCGGCATCTGGGCGGAGATGCTGGAGGACCGGAAATTTTTCCTCCCCCCGGGAACGGAGAAATCCCCCTGGCGCGTCCTGGGCGGCGCCGGCGTCCTCTCCATGGACCCCAAAGACCCCTTCTGCGGGAAGTGGTCTCCCAGGATCGCGCTTTCAGGGGAGAAGGAAGGGGGCCTGGCCCAGGGAAAGCTGGGGCTCGTGGACGGGAAGGAATACGTGGGCCGGGCCTGGATCTCTGCGCAAGGCGGCCTCCGATCGGTCCGGATCCGGCTGGCCTGGGGGGAGGGAAGGGAGGAATCCGCTTCCCTGGTCGTGGAAAGCCCGGGTCCGGCCTGGAAGGAGGCGGACTTCCGGTTCACCTCGGGGCGGACTACAAGTGAAGGCCGTTTTGAGATCACGGGTAATGGGAAGGGCTCCTTCAGGGTCGGCCCGGTCTCCCTCATGCCGGCGGACAACGTCCATGGCATGCGGGCGGACACCCTGAAGCTACTGAAGGAGCTGGATTCCCCCATCTACCGGTGGCCCGGGGGCAACTTCGTAAGCGGCTACGACTGGCGGGACGGGATCGGACCCCGGGACAGGCGTCCCCCCAGGTGGGACCGGGCCTGGAAGGCGATCGAGCCCAACGATTTCGGGGTCGACGAGTTTCTCCTCTTCTGCCGGATCCTCGGGACGGAACCCTACATCACCGCCAACAGCGGGCTCGGCGACGCCGATCTCGCCGCCAAGGAGGTGGAATACGCCAATGGCGCTACCTCCACGCCCATGGGCCGGCTCCGGGCGAAGAACGGCCACCCCGCTCCCTACGGCGTCAAGTTCTGGTCCGTTGGAAACGAGATGTATGGGGGATGGCAGCTGGGGCACATGCCGCTTGCGAAATACGTAAAAAAACACAACCGGTTCGCCAAGGCCATGCGGGCCGTGGATTCATCCATAAAGCTCATCGCCGTGGGCGCCGTGGGAAAGTGGGACGAGGGCATGCTGGCCCATTGCGCGCCCTGCATGGACTACATCAGCGAACACTTCTACCAGGGGAGGATGCCCGGGCTTCTGGCCCACGTCCGCCGGATCCCCGACGCGGTCCGAAGGATCGCCCGCGCGCACAGGGATTACCGCCGGCGCATTCCGGCCCTGAAAGGAAGGAACATCCCGATCGCCCTGGACGAGTGGAACTACTGGTACGGCCCCCACCTCTTCGGAAACCTGGGCGCCCGCTTCTACCTCAGGGACGCCCTCGGGATCGCCGCGGGCCTCCACGAGCTTGCCAGGCAGAGCGATCTCTTTTTCATGGCCAACTACGCCCAGACGGTCAATGTCCTGGGGGCGATCAAGACGAGCAAGACCGCCGCCTGGTTCGAACCGACGGGCCTCGCCCTCATGCTCTACCGGAAACATTTCGGGGCCCGGCCCGTGGAGACGAAGACCACTCCCCTCATCGACGCCCTGGCCGCCTGGGACAGGAAAAGAAGTCACCTGACCCTGGGCGTGGTGAATCCGACCCTCCGGAAGAGGAGGGTCCTCTTGAAGGTGAAGGGAGCCCTGCTTGCCGGCCCGGCGGTCCTCTACCGCATCACGGGAGAATCCCCCCTGGCCTTCAACGATCAGGCCCATCCAGACCGGGTCCGGGTGGAACGGGTCCTCCTGGAGAAATTGGGAAAGACCCTCGTTCTCGCCCCTTGCAGCGTGAACCTCTTCCGGTTCCCCGTCCGGGCCCAGGGAGAGCCCGGGGAAAAGAAGGGGAAGAGGGAGGCCCTTGCACCCTATCAAAACCCGGCCTTTCCTCCACAAAACCGGTGAGAGTCTCCCTGGGAGTGGAGAACACGGAAAGCGAAAGGGGGACGAAGTGGTCCGTCTCTATCTGAAGGCCGTGGCCGCCTCCAGGCGAGGCCCTTGGAGGGGCTGAAAGGTTTCCGGCGGATCGCCCCGGCCCCGGGAGAGAAGATGCGGGTTGCGTGTCATTGCCGGGGCGCCTTCGATGAATGACCGGTCAAGGGGAAACTATGGGCCGGTTGAGGCCCGCCAGGAAGTCGGCGACGGCGGAGGCGAAGACCTTCGGCGCCTCCCATGGGACGCGGTGGCTCGTCCCGGGGACGGCCAGGAAGGTCCCCCTGGGAAGCAAGCGGGCCGCTCTTTTTCCAAGAAGCGCGTATCGCGCGTCCTCCTTCCCGGCGATCCAGAGAAGGGGGAGGCGGATCTCCTCGAGCCTTTCCATGAGGGGCTCCTGCCGGCCCAGGGACCAGGTCCTGAGGGCCTTCGCCAGGGCGGCGCGGGAGAAATCCTCCTCCCTCCGGGGCGGCATGTGATTTCCCTTCGCGAAAACAGGCTGGGCGTTCCAGTCCTCCACGAGATCCTCCCAGCGGTCCTTCTCGAAGCGGGCGGCCCACTTTTCGTCATGGGCCAGGCGGGCTTCCCTTTCGGCCGGGGTGGAAAGCCCCGGGTGGGCGGAGACGATCACCGCCGCTTTCCAGGGGGAGGATGGTTGGAGGAGGGCGTGGAGGGCGAGCCTGCCCCCCATGGAATACCCGGCCAGGACGGGGAATTCCCCGGACCGGGCGGCAAGGGCGTTGAATTTCCTGGCCCAGTAGGGAAAGGGACGGATCTCTCCCGGGGAGGCCAGGAGATGGGGGGTGTGAAAAACCGGGCCCTTGCGGGATTGGAGGAAGTCTTGCAGGGGCTCCCAGTCCTTCCCGGTGCCGAGGAATCCGTGGAGGCACCAAAGGGTAATCATGGGGGAAGAGTATCCTTGGGGACTTGCGGGAAGAGAAGGGTGATTTGGGAAAAATTGTGTGGAATGTTTTAAAAGGATTCTCTCTGTCCCGTCCGGATCGTCTCCCCCGGAAAGAGCGGCCCTTTTCCGTAAAGCGGGTGGATTTTTCCGGGGTGGAGATCCGTATTCGTTCCGGACAACCGGGAAAAAAGGGATTTCCGACGGAAGGGCCCGTGCTTGAGGGGGGACTTTTGGACATCCATGTGGTTAGAATCCCTTCATGAAAGTTCGCGTGAAAGGCTTGGATCGTTTCTATTGCGCCGCCCGGTGCGGGGGACATGAAGTCCCCATGGACCAACCACGGGACTACGGCGGCGGAGACCGGGCCCCGGAACCGGTGGCCTTGCTTGGGGCCTCCCTGGGGGGATGCATCTATTCCTCCTTGGTGGCCTTCCTGGAAAGGCGGGGGCTCCGCCCGGAAGAGACGGAAGTAGATGTGGAGATGATCAAGGCCGGGGACCCAGGGAGGATCGGGACCTTCCGGGTGGGCCTGAAACTTCCGGCGGGGATGAAGGAAGAGTGGCGTTCCGCCGCTCTCAGGCTCGCGACGAGCTGTTCCGTCCACGGGACTTTCACCATGCCCGTGGAAGTGGAGGTGGAGATCCTTTCACCCTAGGGGGCGCCGGCGCCTTCCGCGGCGGCCGGGGCGGATCAGGTCCGCGTCCAGGGCCCAGATCCCCCGGCCGTGGGTGGCGATCACGATGATGTGGTCTCTTGGGTGAATCTTGATGTCGTGGACGAAGGTGGAGGGAAGGTCGCCAAGGACCTTCCAGCTTCCTCCGGCGTCGGTGGAGACGTAGACCCCCACGTCCGTCCCCGCGTAGAGGACCCTTGGGTTGAAGGGGTCTTCCCGGATGACGTTCACCGGCCCCAGCGGGATGCCCTTGGTGATGTCTTTCCAGGTCTTTCCATAGTCCGTGGATTTCCATAGGTAGGCCGTGAAATCGTCGTCCCTCTTTCCGTTCTGGGCCGCATAGACCGTCCCCAGCCCCGCGCGGGAGGCTTCGACGCAGGAGATCCACTTGCCAGGGGCCAGCCCCTTGGTGATCTCACTCCAGGTCCGGCCCCCGTCCCTGGATCGATGGAGCCGGCCGTCGTCGGTTCCGGCGTAGACCAGTCCGTATTTCAAGGGGGATTCGGAGATGGTAAAGATCGTCTGGTAGGGGATGTCGCCGGATTTCTTGGGATCGTTCCATGTGAGGTCAGGGCTGATCCGGGTCCACGTATCCCCCCTGTCCGGGGACCGGAAGAGATACTGGGCGCCGAAATACAGGATGCGCGGGTTGTGGGGGGAAAGAATGAAGGGGGCGAGCCACTGCGTCCTCAAGGGCGGCTGGTCTTCGTATAGGCGGGGAACGATGAGCTTTCTCTTCCCCCTTTTCCCCTTGGAGAGGTCCGTCCTGGTGATCTTCCCGTAGAACCCGGCGGAGTAGACGATGCCGGGGTGGTCCGGGTCCACGGCGTGCCGGCTTCCCTCTCCGCCGGGGGCCCCTTCGAATTCCACCGCCGGGATCCGGTTTCTCCCCCTGGAGAGATCCACCACGCCCCGCATGCTTCCCTGGTCCTGGACCGAACCGTAGACGTGGAAAGGCGTCTCCATGTCCAGGGCCAGGTCGAAGAACTGGGCGGCGTGGATCTCGCGGGTCCAGGACTTCCAGTGCCGGCCCCCGTCGTAGGAGACGCTCACGCCCCCGTCGTTGGTGTTCACCAGGTAGTTGGAGTTGTCCGGGTCGATCCAGAGCCCGTGATGATCGCCGTGCATGCCCCGGAGCCGGCGGAAGGTCTTTCCCCCGTCGGTGGAGACATTGAGGGCGAGGCCCATGGTGTAGACCTTGTTCTCGTCGTTGGGGTCCACCCGGATCTGCCCGAAGACCCAGCCGTAGGTGGCGGAGTGGCGGAACATGTAGGCCTTCATCTTCTTTGTCTTTCCGCTCACCTGGCGCCAATTCTTCCCTTCGTCGTCCGAGCGGAAGACAACGGCGCCCCGGATCGCCTTCTTCCTCTTTCTCCCGTAGGAATCGGTCCCCGAGGGGGTGGCGGGTTCGTAGTCGTCCACGAAGGCGTAGAGCACGCGGGGGTTGGACCGGGCGATATCGATTCCGATCCGGCCCCTGTATTTCGCCGGGGGCAGGCCCTTGTCGGCGGGCTTCCAAGTGCGCCCGCCGTCGACGGTCTTGTAGATTCCGCTCCCCTTGTAATCAGGCTCGTTTCTCGGGTCGTTCCACTTCTTCCGGATCCTCTGCCAGAAGGCGGCGTAGAGAACCTGGGGGTTGGATGGATCCATCACCAGGTCGATGGCCCCGGTCATGCCGTCCACGTAGAGGACCTTCCTCCAAGTTTTCCCGCCGTCGGTGGTCTTGAAGACGCCCCGGTCCGGGTTGGGGGTCCACTCGTGTCCCGATGCGGCCGCGTAGACCGTGTCCGGCCTGGAGGGATCGATGACGATCCGGGCGATGGTGTAGGTCTCGGCCAGGCCCATGTGCTTCCACGTCTTCCCGCCGTCGGTGGACTTGTAGATCCCGCAGCCGGCCATGGAACTGCGGAAGATGTTGGCCTCGCCGGTCCCCACCCAGACCGTGTCCGGGTCGCCCGGGTCCAGGGCGATGTCGCCGATCGATGTGGAAGCGGCGTCCTGGAAGACGGGTTCCCATGTGGTGCCCTCGTTTACGGTCTTCCAGACCCCCCCGGAGGCGGTGGCGGCGTAGATGGTGTAGTACTTCCCCTTGGGAGCCGCCACGGCGATGTCCGTGGCCCTGCCCCCGATGTTGAGGGGCCCCACGAACTGCCAGTGCAGGCTCTTGTAGGGGGATCTCTTCTTCCACGCCTGGTGGAGGGCGAATCGCTCCAGCCTGGTCTTGCCGTTCTTCACGGGGAAGGGCCGCTGGGCGGGAGCGGGGTCGAAAAGGAGGGCCGGGAGGAGGAGGAGAGAGATGGAGGGGGTTCGGATCTTCATGGGGGTTCATCCTTTCGCCCGCCACCTTACCGGCCGGGCAGGGCCGGGTCCCGTGAATCCCTTGTAAGAAGAAGGCTTGTCCCCGGGAAGCGGATCGGGCCCGGCGGGGCCGGCGGAGATTCCCCCAAACCCCTCTTGACCCGGCGGCCGAAAAAGAATAATCTTTCATTATGCAAAAAAAATTCACTCAGCCCCGGCCTTGCCGGAAGGAGTCTCCCTGATGGTCCGGAACTTCCTGGGAACCGACGAGTGGCCCGACGAAGAGATCCTCGCCCTCCTGGACAGGGCCAGCCGCCTCAAGGCCGGCCGTGAGGAGGGGGATCTCCGGGGCAAGATCCTGGGGATGGTCTTCTTCAACCCCTCCCTTCGGACGCGGACCTCCTTCGAGGCGGCCATGCTCCGGAGCGGCGGGGATGCCATCTACCTGGAACCCGGCAAGGGGGTCTGGGCCTTCGAGACCCGGCCCGGGGTGACCATGGACGGAAAGGCCGCCGAGCACCTGGTGGAGGCCGCCCGGGTGCTGGGCAGGTACGTGGACGCCCTTGGGGTCCGGGCCTTTCCGGCGGGAGAGGACCTGGAGGAGGCCTTCCGGGACCGGGTGGTCCGGGGCTTCGCCGAGAACGCCGGCGTGCCGGTGATCAACTTCGAATCCGCCCGGCGCCATCCCTGCCAGGGCCTGGCCGATGCCATGACCCTCCAGGAAAAGCTGGGAAAGGACCTGAAAGGGAAGCGCTTCACCCTCACCTGGACCTGGCACCCCAATCCCCTGCCCACGGCCGTGCCGGTGAGCGCGCTCATCGGCGCCGCCCGCCTGGGCATGGATCTCACCCTGGCCTGCCCCCCGGGCTACGACCTCCACCCGGAGGACATGAAGGCCGTCCGTGAGGTTGCGGAGCGCAACGGCGCTTCCCTCGAAGTCGCCCGGGACATGGACCAGGCCGTCAAGGGCGCTCACGCCGTATACGCCAAGAGCTGGGGAAGCCTGGAGGATTTCGGGAACCCGGAAAAAGAGCGCGCCCGCCGGGCCGCTTTCAAGGACTGGATCG
>JALUZX010000591.1 GCA_027011425.1 Planctomycetota bacterium | reverse complement strand
CTTGCCCCTCCGGGAGGGGGAGGCCCAGGGGGTTTTCGCCAACCTGGTCCTCCACCACGTTCCCGATCTGGGGAAAGCCCTGGCGGAGCTGGTCCGGGTCCTGGATGGGGGGGGAACCCTGGTGGTGAGCGACCTGCTGCCCCACCAGGAGGAGTGGCTCCGGGAGGAGCAGGCCGACCTCCGTCTGGGGATCGACCCGGAGGAACTGGCCCGCCTTGCCGAGCGGGCGGGCCTGGAAGGGGTGAGATACGAGGAGGGCGCGGACAGAATCGAACTGAGAGGCAAGGGCGGCCGGACGGCGGAACTCCCCTTGTTCCTTCTCGGGGGAAGAAAGGCTTCCCCCGGCAAATGCGGAAAAACGAAAAAGAAGACGGTTTCCTGAGAAAAGAAGAGGCAGAAATGGACGAAACGAAGACTCGAACCGAGGCGCTGGATTTCAAGGTGAAGGATCTTTCCCTGGCCGATTGGGGCAGGAAGGAGATCGATCTGGCCCAGGCGGAGATGCCGGGCTTGATGGCGGTGCGGGAGAAATACGGGAAGACCAAGCCCTTGGCGGGCCACCGGGTCTCCGGCTCCCTTCACATGACGATCCAGACGGCGGTGCTCATCGAGACCCTGATCGAACTCGGGGCGGAGGTGCGCTGGGCGAGCTGCAACATCTACTCCACCCAGGACCACGCGGCGGCGGCCCTGGCCGAGAAGGGGATCTCCGTCTTCGCCTGGAAGGGCGAGACCCTGGAGGAATACTGGTGGTGCACCCAGCAGGCCCTGACCTTCCCCGGCGGGAAAGGCCCCACGCTGATCGTGGACGACGGCGGCGACGCCACCTTGATGATCCACTGGGGCTACGAGCTGGAGCAGTACTACAAGGAACACGGGACCTACCCGGAGTGGGAGCTGGAAGGGGAGGACGCCGAGGAACTCTTCAAGCGCCTCAAGTCCCTCCACGCCGAGGACCCGGAGAGGTGGACCCGGATGGTGCCCGGGATCGTGGGGGTCTCCGAGGAGACCACCACGGGGGTGCACAGGCTCTACCAGCGCAAGGATAAGGGAACCCTCCTCTTCCCGGCCTACAACGTGAACGACTCGGTGACCAAGTCCAAGTTCGACAACCTCTACGGATGCCGGGAGTCCCTGGCGGACGGCATCAAGCGGGCCACGGACGTGATGGTGGCCGGCAAAGCTGTGGTGGTCTGCGGCTACGGCGACGTGGGCAAGGGCTGCGCCCAGTCCATGCGCGGTTTCGGGGCCCGGGTGTTGGTCACGGAGATCGACCCGATCTGCGCGCTCCAGGCCGTCATGGAGGGCTTCGAGGTCACCACCGTGGAGGACGCCCTGGCCGAGGGGGATATCTTCGTCACCGCAACGGGCAACTGCGACGTCATCACGGCGGAGCACATGTCGAAGATGAAGGACAAGGCCATCGTCTGCAACATCGGGCACTTCGACAACGAGATCCAGGTGAACGAGCTGAAGAACTGGCCCGGGATCCGGCACAGGAACATCAAGCCTCAGGTGGACGAATACATCTTTCCCGACGGCCACAGCATCCTGCTCCTGGCCGACGGGAGGCTGGTGAACCTGGGCTGCGCCACGGGGCATCCCTCCTTCGTGATGAGCAACTCCTTCACCAACCAGGTCATGGCCCAGATCGCCCTGGCGGAGGAAAGGCCCAAGGTGGGGGTCTACCTGCTTCCCAAGAAGCTGGACGAAGAGGTGGCCCGCCTCCACCTGGAGAAGCTGGGCGTGAAGCTCACCAGGCTCTCTCCCAAGCAGGCCGAATACATCGGCGTTCCTCCCGAGGGCCCCTACAAGCCGGACCATTACCGGTATTGAAAACCTCCGGGGCGTCCGCCCCGGATCCTTCCTGCACGACGTTCGGGGGGCTTCGCCCCCCTCCGGCGTGCTCTTCACGGGATTTGGGGGTGGCTGGTCGAGAGAAGGAAACGTGGTTGAGAGATCCTTCCTGCACGACGTTCGGGGGGC
>JALUZX010000590.1 GCA_027011425.1 Planctomycetota bacterium | reverse complement strand
CCGGAGCAGGGTCCAGGTCCAGGGGAGGAGAAGGGCGGGAAAGAGGGGCAGGTAGTACCAGAAGGGCCGGGGATGGCCGAAGCCCTGGGATCCCGCGATCCGCCCCAGGGACTGGCGCCACAGCGCCTCCGCCCAGGAGGCTTTCCCCGCCGTGGCGAGGGAGAAGGGAACGAACCAGGCCCCCACGACGGCCAGGAAGACCAGGCAGAAGAGAAAGAAGGGCCGGCCCGGTCGGAGGGCTCCCTTCCCCAGGAGGGCCGCCCGGAGGGATGGGAGCCAGAAGAGGAGGAAGAGGAGCGCCACGGGGCCCTTGGTGAGGACCGCCAGGCCGGTGAAGAGCCCGGGAAGGAACCAGGCCCTATGATTTCTGAGGGAGGTATAGAGCGCGGCGGAGAGGAAGAAGAGCAGGGCCATGTCGTAGGTCCCGAGCTGGGCCATCAGGAGGAAGAAGGGCGTGACGGCCAGGGCCCGGGCCGCCGGGCCCGCCCCGCGGGGGGCGAGCTTTTTCGCCAGGGCGGAAAAGAGGAGGATCGTCCCTGCGGCGGCGGCGGCCGAGACCAGGCGGGAGGCCAGGGCGGGGTTCACCCCCGCGGCCTGGAGGAGGCGGACGATCCAGAGAAGGAGAGGCGGTTTGTGGGTGTAGGTCTCTCCCAGGAGGGTGGGGACGATCCAGGCCCGGCGGGCGGCCATCTCCCGGACCACCTGGAGCAGGCGGAGTTCGTCCAGGCCCCAGGGCCCCCGGGTGAGGAGGGCTGCCGCCAGGGGGGGGAAAAAGAGGAGAAGGGCCCCGGTCCCGGGCCGCCTCCAGGTTGGAGTTTCCGTGGGCATCGCGGAAAGGTTACCTCCCGGCGGTCCCGGCGAAAGTTTCTTGATCCTGGAAAATGTTCCGGCCACAAGAGGGCCCATGGAGGGCCGGAACGATCTTTCTTCCACGGAGGAGCCCAATCCCATCACGGAGCGCCTGGATGGGGCGGACCCGGGTGAGATGGTGGAACTCTTCGCCCGTTGCGACAGGGAACTCTTCCACGGGCCCGAGGGTGGTCCGCCGGGGGGGCTTCTCCAGGAGGAGATCCTGGAGGGGCTGGTTTCGGCGGCCCGCCTGCTTCGCTCTTCCCTTCCCGGAAAGGTGGTGCTCTCCGGGGCGGGCACTTCGGGACGGCTGGCCTTCTTCCTGGCCCGGGCTTTCGGCCCGGCGTTGCGCGCCCTGGGGGGAGAGGCCGTCCCCTTGATCGCCGGCGGGGACCTCTCCCTGGTCAAGGCCGTGGAAGAGGCCGAGGACGACGTGGAGGAGGCCCGCCGCCGGGCCGGGGAAGCCCTGGGCGGCCCGGGGAAGGCCCTTTTTCTGGGGATCACCTGCGGGTTCTCCGCGCCCTCCGTGGGAGGGGGCCTGCTGGAGGCCTCCGCCCGGGAGGATACGGCGGTGATCCTTCTTGGAACCAACCGGCCCGAGAGGGCCAGGCAGGTGCGACTGGGGGAGGGAGGGCCCACCTTGCGGGACCTGGTGCTGAGGGCCGCCTCCAGTGAGAGGGCCTGCGTCCTGGCGCCCCGGGTGGGCGCCGAGGCGGTGACCGGTTCCACCAGGCTCAAGTGCGGTTCCGCCACCTGGCTGCTTCTGGCGGCCCTCTTCCGGCGCGCCCTGGACGGGACTCCCGAGAAGGACCTGAAGGAGGCCCTCCGCCGGGACCTGGAGGCGGCGGACCGGGAAAGAGAGGAAGTTTACGGCAAAAAGGAAATTCTGTCCTCCATTCTGGCGAAAGGGGGGGAGGCCCTTCGGGGAAGAGCCACGATCCTCTACGCCGGCACAGGGGACCCCGGCCTGGCGGGCCTTCTGGACGCCTCGGAGTGTCCGCCCACCTTCGGGGCCGGGGACGACGACGTCCGGGCCTTCCTGGAAGGGGGGTGGGCGTTTCTCCTGGGACCCGGGGAGAGGGCCCGGAAGCTGGAAGAGGCCTGGCCGGTGGACCTGGATTTCTGTCGAAAGGAATACCTGG
>JALUZX010000589.1 GCA_027011425.1 Planctomycetota bacterium | reverse complement strand
GGGGCGGGAGAAGGCAGGCATCCACCACCAGTTCCGGTCCCAGGCATCCCTCGATCCTCCCGCAGGGACAGGTGACATCCCCCTTGCGGCACTCCACGACGAAGGCGGGAGGGACATTACGCATCACCGGACGCCAGGAGACCTCGTGAAAGACCCCGGAAACCCTCTCCCGGAAGGCCCGGGCCTTGTTGAGCACCCAGGTGTGGATGTAGTTGAAGGTGACGAACGAGCCTCCCGGCTTGAGCACGGCGCAGGTGGCCTCGAGGATCCTCTTCTGGACGGGAGGAGGAAAGTTGGCGAAAGGCAGGCCCGAAACCACCAGGTCCACGTGGGGAACGTCCAGCTCCCCCAGGATGGCCGCCACGTCGCCGGCGTCGCCCAGAAGAAAACGCCCCGAGGGAAACTCCTTCTCCAGGACCTCCACGAAGGCGGGGTTTTTTTCGATCCCTACGTAAAGGGTCCTCTTCTTCTTGCGCGAGAGGATCTCCTGGGTGAAAGACCCTAGACCCGGACCGTATTCCACCACGCAGGAAGTCGCCTCCCCGATCCTACCTTCCACCATGGCCCGGGCCAGCACCTTGGATGACGGCGCCACGGCCCCGACCACGTTGGGATTCTTGAGGAAGCTCTTGAAAAACAGAAAGTGCTTGTTCACCGGTTCGCCTTGCCGCCTAAAGCCGGGAAGTTTATCCCCGCCGTTCCATGCCACAAGAAGGATTCAATCCTTTTTCTTCTCCCTCTTCGGCCATTTCGGGGGAGGAGGCGGAGGATTCGTGCCGGGCAGGGGTTCCAGGGAGATGTAGAGCTTGACGGGCGTCCCCCTGGGGGGAAGAAGGTAGAAATTGGGCCACCACCGGGTGTCGTCCAGGCCGTGCTCGTGGCGGATCGTGATCAGGTGGTTCCCCGGGTCCATGTAACACACGCTGATCAGGTTCTCCTCGTAGTCGGCAACGAAGACCGGAGGCTCTCCCTTGTAGAGAGGAGCCCAGCGCCCTCCGAAATAGATCCACCTCCGCCGGGGGAGGGGCTTTTTAGTGGAAAGGTCCAGGACCAGGTCCTCGACCCTGTAGCGGATCGGTTTGCCGTCCTTTCCCTTCCACTCCACCGTGAGGATCACCCCCGGTCCCTTGGGATGGATCAGGACGTAGGGCTTGGCCTTGCCCTCCATCACCAGCTTCTTGGGGGGCGGCGGAATCTTTTCTTTCAGGGAGTAGTTCTTTCCCGGCTTGAGGCCCAGAGCCAACAAAGCGGCGTTCAGGGCGCTGGCTTTGCAGTCCAGCACCAGGAGGGCCTCGTGGGTGGAGCCCCGCCTTCCCGTGGCGATGTATTCCAGGTTGGCGTTGAGGATCCAGGTCACGCCGGGGACCCAGACCAGGTGCCTCTCCCGGTCCAGGTGGACGCCCTTGGCAGCCAATTCCTTGAGAAGCAGGGCGACCGCCTTCTTCCGGGAAGGCTTGGAAGCGGGAGGCTTGGGCTTGTTTTGCCCGGGCGGTTGCTTGGGCGCCTGGGGAGCGCCGGTAGTGCGGGCCGGCTTGGCCTGGGACTTCCCCGGCTTCTCCTGGGCGTGGAGGACCCCGGGCTTCCCCGAAAGGCTCCGCCCCTCGCCTGAGCCGGAAAACCAGCCCAGGTTCCAGGCCAGAAAGGCCAACACCCCCAAGGCCGCCCCGCCTGCCCGCACCCAGATCTTCATGGACCTCACCTCGCCCCACGGCCTTCTTCCTCCATAAAGAAGGACAGGAAGACCCGGCAGGGGCATTGTTCCACTTTCACAACAGGAGAGGAGATGATTGTAACGGCTCTTCCTCTCCCAGGTTCTTACTTGTCCTTTTCCTTGGCCTCCAGGACCTTTCGCGCCACCCGGCAGGTGGGCCCGTCGGCCCGCCCCAGTTCCAGGACCCGGCGCGCCAGGGCTCTTCCTTCCTTCTCCTTGCCCGCCTGGATGTCCTGCCAGGCCCGAAGCAGCAAGGGCCGCAAAGCCACCCTGAGGAGAGGGA
>JALUZX010000588.1 GCA_027011425.1 Planctomycetota bacterium | reverse complement strand
GGCATACGGCGGGGCTCAGGCCCCAAGCCTTGTCCTGAAAGGCAGAACGGCCCGTTTCCCAGCTCGGTCCTGGCGCACCACTTGAAAAGGGCACTGATTGACAGACGCGACAAAAGTCTTGTCAAGCTCGTAATCCGGTGACTGCATCGGAACTGGCCCCCCGACGTCACGAGCCCGGATCTCCGATCCGGCCTCGATCCGGCGGGGGCTTCACAAAATTTCAAACTGGGGGAAGGTCACGAATTTCTTGGAATTTTCCAAGGTCCAGGACTTTTGTCGTGACTGTCACTGATTTTTTGGGAAGGGACTTTCATGGGAAGGGGAGCCCGGAGCCCGGGCTCGGGAGTCTTCCCTTCCCTGAAAGGGCCTCACAAACGCCCCCGTTTATTCGTGTCAAATCCAAGGGAAAGGCTGGAAGGGCATAAACTGGCTTTTCGCGGCCTGTTCGTGGGAAGCTCCGCCTTTTTGGCGCTTCAGGGACCCACAGAATCTCCGGAGGGGGCCTCAAAAAAGGAGGCCTGCCGAGAGGAGGAGGGAGAAGGCGAGCTGGAGGGGTATTCCTCAGCCGCAGGCGCCAAATTCCAGGGGCGCAGGAAAAGGGAGTAAGGTCGCGGAAGGATGGAAAAAGAGCAAGGCCGAGAGGAAGAGGGAAAAGGCGAATCGTGGGGGCGGCGGAGTGGACCAGAGGGGAAAAAACAGCCAAAAAAACATGGGGATCCCCACTTGACAGGCTACATGGTGGGAATAACTTGGAATCTTGCCGACACCGTCTCACAGGGAGCCCAAACCTTCCAGGCGTTTCCCTCGGGAAGAAACGGGCATCCTCGGCCGGGGCACCGGAAACAGGTTTCCAAAAAGGGAATTTGTTCATTGGATGAAGGAAAAGAGTATGGGATGGCGGGGACGCGAGAAAAAATTACAAATTGGAACCATTCTAACCTCGATTCCGCACTTCTGAAGGGCCCATAAAGGGAATTTTCCGACCCTGGTCCTCAGGTCAGATGTAATTCTTCTGATCCATTCCCAGGAGCCCCAAGACCTCCTTTTGCAGTTTCGTGAGCTTGAGGGGGAAGACCAGGTGCTCCTCCCCTCTCTTGAATTCATACCAGGAAACGTCCCGGAAGATTTCCAGGATCCTTGATGTCGTCGGACTTTTGGAAGACCTGGATTCAGGAAGGATGGGGATCTCTTCCTTCCCCATCCTTTCCATGTTCTTGCGGAGCTCCCTCTCAATCAGGGAATACACCACCAAGGCGAGGAAGGTCGCGTGCAGGATCCCTTGGACCCTTTTCGGTTTTTTCACATACACCGGTGCCACGGACAGCTCGGATTTCATGACCCGGTGCCTTCTCTCCACCAGCGCCTGATCCTTGTAGATCAGGAAGACCCTCACCTTGGATGCCTCCTGGGGGGAGAGGTTGGTGACCAGAGGGAAGACCCCATCCGTCCTGGACCTGGCCTTGATGGCGGCTTTGTTCCGCTTCCACTCCACATGGAAGATCTTGGTCCTGACCTCCCGAAGCGGATCCCCTTTGCGCGGCCTACCCCGCCGGAGTCGGGTGAGGCTCACCTTCTCGGTGGAGACCACAGAGAAATCGATGAGGCCTTCACACCGGTTCTTTTTGAGGATGGTCTGGACCTTTTGCTTGATGGCCCCTCTTTGCTTGAGGGCCCCCCGGTTCAGCTTGGGGATCAGAGCCCGCAGCTCTTCCTCCGTCTTCTTCAGCCTTTCCTCCCGGGCGGCCGCGTCCAGCGCCTTCTTCGTGGAATCCCGATACCAGATGATCCTGTACCCCTGGGGGGTCTCCTCCGGCCCGGAAGTTGTGCTCCAGATGGTCCTGAATTCCCGGTCAGGTTCCATCTCCTCATGGATCTTGCGCCATCTCACCTCTTCCCCATCTTCAAGATCCTTCCGGAAGACCTTGTCCTCCTTCCAGGTCCGGGGCAGGACCGTCACAAACTTGCCGTGATACCGTTCGATGTCCGCCAGGTTTT
>JALUZX010000587.1 GCA_027011425.1 Planctomycetota bacterium | reverse complement strand
GTCCAGGAGCCCGGCCGTCCCCTTCCCCAGGCCCCGGACGGTGAGGTTCTCGGCGAATTCGCCGGGCCGGATCTCCCGGCCCGCTTTCCTCGAGAAACCCAGGATCGACTCCTCGCCGAGAAGGCTCACCTGCCTGTGCCAGGGCCCGGCATGGGCGTCCCCCTCGATCCCGAGTTCGTTCACCCGGACCTCCCGGGCGGGTTCCTTGATGGTTCCCTTCTCCCTGGAGACGTTGACCGAGACGATCTTCATTCCAAGGGCTCCTTGGTCTTCTCGACGAGCCTGATATCTGTAATTCGCATTTCTTTGTCCACGGCCTTGCACATGTCGTAGACCGAGAGCAGGGCCGCCGCCACGGCGGTGAGGGCCTCCATCTCCACGCCCGTCCTGCCCGTGCACCGGGCCGCCGCCCGGGCCTCCACGCCCCCCGGGACCAGATCCAGCTCCACCTCCACCTGATCCAGGGGAAGGGGGTGGCAGAGCGGAATCAGCTCGGCCGTCTTCTTGGCCGCCTGGATCCCGGCGATCCTGGCCACTGCCAGGACGTCCCCCTTGGCGATCTCGTTCTTGCGGACAAGCTCCACCGTCTTCTCGGCCATAAGGATCCGGCCCGAGGCGCGGGCCCTCCGCCGGGAGACGGGCTTGCCGCCGACGTTCACCATCCGGGCCTTCCCGGCCCCGTCCACGTGGGAAAGCTCCCCCATCTCAGCCTCCGATCCTCTGCATCCTCCCCGGCGCGCAGGTCCCGCCGGCCCTCGGTTTCTCCCGGACCGCCCGGAGAAGGGCCTCCCGGGCGCCCAGTTCCCGGACATGGAAGGCCAGGTCCGAAAAGAGGCAGGGCCGGATCCTGCCGTCGGCCGTGAGCCTGAGGCGGTCGCACCTGGGGCAGTCGCCGCCCGCCCCGCCGCGCACAACGGAAAACCTCCCCGCCGCGGCGTCCATCTTCTCGATGAACCGGACCTGGAGGCCCTTGGCGGCAGCGAAACGGGCCACCGAGCGGGCGCCGGGCTCGGCGGGGGAGCGCTCCACCACGCAGTTCAGCTTGACCGGCGTCAGCCCCGCCGCGATCGCCGCGTCGATCCCCTCCAGCACCCGGGCCAGATCCCCTCCCCGGGTGATCCAGGCGTAGCGCTCCGGGTCCAGGATGTCCAGGCTTACGTTGACCCGCATGAGACCCGCCCGGGCCAGGGCCTCGGCCTTGGGGGCCAGGAGAATCCCGTTGGTCGTAAGCCCCAGGTCCTCCAAGCCCTCTATGGCTGCGATCCTCCTCACCAGGTCCTCGATCCCGTGCCGGACCAGGGGTTCTCCGCCCGTGAGGCGGACCTTTCTCACCCCCAGTCCCACCGCCTCCCGGACCACCTCCTCGATCTCCTCGAAGGAGAGGATCCCAGCCCTGGGGAGGAGGCGGATCCCGCCGGGGGGCGCGCAATACCGGCAGGCCAGGTTGCACCGGTCCGTCACAGAGACCCGCAGGTAGGTGATTTTTCTTCCGAAGCGGTCCTTCACGGCCTCCACCCTCCCAGGATCCGGAACGTTACGATCTCCCCCGCCTCCAGGGCGGCCGTCCCCCGGGGGACCAGGAGAAACCCCTCGGCCTCCCTGAGGGCCGCCAGGTGGGCCGAGCCGTGGTATTCCAGGGGCTCCACTTCTCCTCCCTCCCTTATCCGGGCCGGCACGAACTCCAATCTCTCCCTCTTCTTCCGGCGGAAGGGCCGGGCAAGCGGCAGCCTGAGCTCCCGGAACCATTTCCTCTCCCCCGTAAGCCTCGCCGCCGCCGCCTGGACGAAGAGGTGGAACATGAGAAAGGAAGAGACCGGGTTGCCCGGCAGCCCGAAGAGGAGTCGGGGCCCCTCCCGGCGGCCCAGGGTCATGGGCTTGCCCGGCTTGATCGCCACCCGGTCGAAGAGGATCTTCACGCCGAGCTTCTCCAGGGCCGCCGGGACGTAATCGAAGTCCCCCTCCGAGACCCCGCCCGAGAGGACCACGAAGTCCGCC
>JALUZX010000586.1 GCA_027011425.1 Planctomycetota bacterium | reverse complement strand
CTTCCAAGGCCTCCAGGAAACCGGCGCCCCGCAAAGTCCCTTCCATGATCCTCCTTGCCGCCGACGTGATGGAAGGCAAGATCCCGGCCTTCGTGGAAGTCTCCGGTCCCACGGGGTTTCTCTACTTCCAGAAGGCCCTGGGCGCCCTCCGCCCGCCCCTGCTCCTTTTCGCCGACAGGCCGAGCCGGGGGGAGCCGCCTCTTTCCATCCTGGCCTCCAAGGTGAAGGCCCTGGGCGCCTCCGTGGTGGTCCCAACCGGCCTGGCCTCCCTCCCTTTCGACCAGGCCCTGGACAACCCGGCCCTGGATTTCGCCAGAGCGGGCGTGGAGTTCATCCTCCAGCCCGGCGAAGGAAGGGATGTGGCCGGCTTCAGGCTCCGCCTCGTCCGTCTGGCCAAGTATGGATTGAATCCGGCCGACGTCCTGGCGGCGATCACCACCAGGCCCGCCCGGTGGCTCGGCCTGGCCGAGAGGATCGGCACCCTGGAAAAGGGAAAGAACGCCGACCTGGTGATCTTCTCCGGGAAGTTCCTGGACCTGAAGGCGCGGCTTCTGAGAGTCGTCCTCGAGGGAGAGACCGTCTATGAATCCAAAAAATAGATACGCCCTGTTCCTTCTTTCCGCCGCCCTGCTCTTCTCCCTCCCCGCCGGGGCCCAGGGCAGGAGGCGCCGGAGACTCCCTGTCCGGCCCCCAAAGAAGGCCGCCTCCCCTTCAGCGGCGAAAAAGGCCCCCAAGAAGACCCATGAATACCTGGCCGTGATCGACGCCGTCATCCACACCGGGACGGGCGACGTCCTGCCCCGCTCCACCCTGCTCGTCAAGGACGGCAAGGTGGAGAAGCTCGGCCCCAACGTGGAGATCCCAAAAGGCGCCAAGGTGGTGGACGCCAAGGGCAGGCACGTCTGTCCCGGCGTGATCGCCCTGAACCTGGGGAGGCTGGGCGTGGGCTTCCCCCGGGGTTCGGTCCGGGACTACCTCCGCCCCTTCGACATCCGGATCAAGTTCGGCCTGGCCGCCGGGATCACCGCCTCCGCAGGAGGCACCCGGGGCGGGGGCTCCGGGAGAAACTGGGTGATCAAGCTCACCTGGGGCGACCCCGACAAGATGCTCGTCGCCGAAAACACCGTGGTGGGCTTCAGCACCTCCGATTTCGCCGGATCCAGGCTCCGCCGGACCAGGAAGCTCCTGGAAGCCTGGCGCTCCTGGCGCGCCTCCTGGCAGGCCTACCTGGAGAGCGTGAAATCGGGAAACAGAAAAGCCGCGCCGCCCAAGCCTTCCAAGCAGATCGAGGGCCTGGCCCGGGTCTTTCGGGGCGAGGCCGTCCTCTGGATCGACCGGGTCACCACCCTGGCCCAGGTGAAGCGGGCCCTCTGGTTCCTGAAGCAGGTGAACCTGCCGGCCGTCCTCTACGGCACCGCCGAGGGCTGGATCCTGGCCCCCGAACTCGGCCGGGCGGGGTGCATGGCCGTGGTCTACCCCCGGTACCTGGTGGAAAGAAACAAGGACCTCCTCCGGAAGAGCGGCTCCGGCATCCGGACTCCCTTCCTCCTCTCCAAGGCCGGCGTGCCCGTGGCCTGCCTCCCCTCTCCCAGGGGCTTCGGCGCAGGCGGCCTCGGCATCGGCGGCATCTTAGGAAGGGACATGAACACCCCCTTCGTGCCCCCCGCCTACGCCGTCCGGGGCGGCATGGCCCCCGAGGAGGCCCTCCAGACCGTTACCCGCAACCCGGCCCGCATGATCGGCCTCGCCTACCGCCTGGGAACCCTCGAGCCCGGCAAAGACGCCGACTTCCTCCTCCTCACCGGCCCGCCCCTCCACTACCGCACCCTCGTCGACCGAACCTACATCAACGGCCGCCTCTACTACGACCGCGCCAAAGAACCCCTCCTCCGCAACGCCCGGAAGTAACCCCACCCCCAAAACCCCGGCCGGGAAACCAACCGCCTTCGGAAGGTGAGACAACTTTCCCGATACCGGGGGGGCCCGGGCTCCCCCCTGC
>JALUZX010000585.1 GCA_027011425.1 Planctomycetota bacterium | reverse complement strand
GGGGAACCTTGAAGAAAAGGCAGAGCCTTTCGGCGGGGAGAGTGAGGGTGAACCTGCCGCACATGGCATCATTCTACACCCCTTTCCTTCCCGCCCAGGGGTAGGGAAGATCCCGGGGGGATTGGAAAGAAGAAATTCTTGTCCTAAAGAATAGAATTTCTCTGGTCCCTAACTATCTCTCACCGAGGACGGGCTGCATGAAGGTCAGCAAGACCGAAGAACACGGGCTCCGCCTGGTCATGACTTTGGCCAAGGAAGCCCGACAGATGACGATCTCGAACCTGGCCCAGCGTGAAGGCCTTTCCGAGGCCTTGATCGCGAAGCTTCTTGGCATCCTCCGCAAAGGAGGAATCGTGAAGGCCGAGCGGGGAAGGAAAGGGGGCTACGAACTGGCCCGCCTCCCGGAGGAGATCTCTCTGGCCCAGGTGATTCGCGCCCTGGGACCCGCCCTCTTCCGGGGGTGCCTGGAGATCGGGAAGAAGAAACCCTTTGCCAACGACTGCGCCCACGTCGGGAACTGCGGTCTCCGGCCGGTCTGGGGGATCATCGAGGAGAAGATCACCCAAATGCTGGACCAGGTGAGCCTTGAGGAGTTGATCCAGGACGAGGCCCGGGTGGCCCGGAGGGTCCTGGAGATCTGGCCCCTCCAGGCGGAGGACGCTGCCGTAGAGGCGCCCTCCGAGGATTGAGGGGGCCCTCGGGCTACCCCCACCCTTCCATTTCGGCGAAGGCCCCCATCCCGGTGGGGAAGACCTCCCTCAATGCGGCCAGGATGGCTTTTGCGTAGGCCCGGATTTCAAACTGGGCGTCCTGCGCCAGGCGGAGCTTGAGAAAACGGGTCCAGTTCCAGAGGTTGGCCGTGGCGTACATCTCGGAGTAGACGTTGAGGGGGAGGACCGAGCGGGCCAGCTCCCGGCTTACGCCCATCTCCAGCAAGGAGTGGTATTCCTCCAGGGCCTTTT
Organism: Planctomycetota bacterium; assembly: GCA_027011425.1. Classification (GTDB taxonomy): domain Bacteria; phylum Planctomycetota; class UBA1135; order UBA1135; family JALUZX01; genus JALUZX01. The sequence goes on along the minus strand of JALUZX010000585.1, from coordinate 1,039 downwards.
CGCAGTGCTCCCGGATCTTTTCCCGGGCCATGAGCGCCTCCTCGGGGCCCTTCACCCTGCCTTGTCCCTGGCGGCTGTCCTGGGACTGTTCGGTGATCAACCGTTCCACAGTGGGAAGGTAGTACTCGCCGAAGGTCGTGCTGTACCGGCCCGAAAGTTCGTTGTAGGACTGGGTCCTGTGGCGGTGCCACTGGCGGAGCACGAAAATGGGCGCTTTCACGTAGAAGGTGGCCCCGCAGTGTTCGAAAGGGGAAGTGTGGTGTTGCTTGGCCAGGTACCGGATCAGCACCCGGTCCCGCTCTTTGCTGGGCGTCCCCTCCCGGACGCCTCCATCCACCGAAACCCTGGCGGCCCGGCAGATCATGGAGTCGTCCCCGTAGGATTGGATGAGCTTGAGCGCACCATGGTCGAGGACGGAAACGAGAGGGCCTTCGGCCTCCATGGAATCCCCTCCTGCATGAATCCTTGGAAAACAGGAATAGTCTATTCCCCGGCCGGTTTCATTCCCAGGCAAAAGGGAGTTCCCCTGTAAGGGGACGGTTCTCCTTTGCCCTGAGCCTTTCCTCGGGGCTTCTCGGAGGAGGCGCGATGGGACATTCCGGGAGAAGGGTATCCACCGGGGCCTGGTCTTCCAGGATGGCTCTCACCGCCCGGGCCAGGACCAGGCCGACCAGTGGCGGAAATCCTTCTGTGATCTGCCTGCGCCTCTCCACGAATCCTCCGGCGAAGCTCCAGCTGTCGGGGAAGGTGTTGAGCCGGGCTTCTTCTCTCAGGGAGAGGGTCCGCTCCACCCCTCCCTCGGTGAAGATCCGCAGGAACCGGTCCTGCCAGAGCAAGGGCGAGGTTCCCGGCAAGGGCGGCTTGGGCATGGGAACCCGGGGGAAGGCGTCTTCTCCCATCTTTTCGAAATCCTCCAGGCCCGGGAAATCCCGGGGAAGGGGGATCTGGAGTTCCCTGGGGGGAGGTTCTTCCCCCCTGGTGCGGGCGTCCACGCAGGCCTTGCGCCAGAGGATGTCGGCCAGCCATCCCACGTGGAGGG
>JALUZX010000584.1 GCA_027011425.1 Planctomycetota bacterium | reverse complement strand
GACCGGGGGGGAAGGCCCAGGGGTTCGCCGCTTTGTTCGCCCGGGCCCTCCGTGCACTCCCGCCCCAGAGGGTGGCGACTTCCAAGTGCAATTGCGGAGTGAAGGAAACTTCCGGAGCTTCTTTGAAGGAGGCCCTCCGCCTGCTCAGGTTGGCCTGGCGATGTCCCGGGGCGGCCTCCAAGGCCCTGGACTACCTGGCTCGGGGCCTGGCGGATCTGGCGAAGGAGAAGAAGGCCCTTCTCCGGGAGGGAAGGGGGTTGCGGGCAGGCCTGGTTCCTCCCCGGTTCCGCGTCCTCCTGGGACGGATCCAATGCGCCGCCCGGATCGTCCAGTGGGAGCTGGAAGAACGGGCGCGGAGGGAGGGACGACCCCGTCCCCCCGAGTCGCCCTTGACCCGGTATGTATCCAGGATCCTGGATCTGGTCTACCTCTCGCCCGAAGCGGGTGCGCTGGTTTCGCGGCTTTTGTCCGAGCGGGGGGTCCCTCCGGAGAAGCGTAAATTCTACTTGAGGGGCGTCCACCTTCCCTTCCTGGAGGAAGGGGGAAGAGCCCGGGGGAAGGGAAGGGGAACGGCCCAAGGGGGGCTTCCCGCCCGGCCTTGGGTCGCTGGGGTCTTCCATGCATTTCGCCAAAGGGCCCGGGCCAACCAGGCTTTCCTGGAAGGAAGGAGCAGGGGACCGGGGAAAAGAAAAAAAAGGGGAAAGGAGGCGTCGAAAGAGGAGGTGGAGAGGAACCTTCCCGCCGACTGGCGGGAACTCGAGAAGAGATGGACCCGGGCGGGGCGTCTTTCACGGCGGGAGGCTTTCCGGGAGAGGGAGAGAATGATCACCGCCCTTCTAGCGGAGGGGGAGGACATCGAGACGGCCCTCCGGGGGGCGGACCTCTTCTACCGCACCTACCCGGGATTCTGTTCCCTGGGTCTCAGGGGGTGGGCCAACCTGGCCTGGAAGAAGGGCGCCGTGGAAGCCGTTCTTCCCTGGATCCGGGAGCGCTGGATGGAGCCGGCCTACCGGGCGGCCGTCTCCGACGCCCTCCGGGGCCTCTGGATCGGCGGGGGGCTGGTCTTCAGGAAGGACAGGATTCTGGTGGAGAAGTTCATGGTGGAGGCGTGGAGAGAGAAGGCCCTGCCCCTTTCTTTCAGGGCCCGGATCCTTCCCAGGATCGCCCGGGCGGTCACCCTCCCCTTGGACGAAATCCGGAACCTCCTCCTTGAGGCATACGCTCTCTGGCGGAAAACAAGAATCCCCGCCCTCCAAGAGGCCCTCCTCCCTTCCATCCGGACCTTCCTGGTGCGGGCCGGAAAAGACCCGACCACCTCCTTCGACCCGGCTCCCCTCGAAAGAGCGCTTCAGCGGATCCGTTGAGCCGGAGAACATCCATAGACGCAGCCGGAGGGAAAAGGCCCTCTTGAAAAGGGCACAGTTTCTCGACCCATCCCCTTTGGAATGGTCCCTGACTCCCGCCGGAGGTGGGGCCCCATGAGGAGCGATTCTGCCGTCTTCGGCAGCGTAGGGGACGCCGGAGGGACGGCGCGGAGCGCCGTCCCGAACGTCGTCCCGGGGAAGGAACCCACACTTCATTCCTTCCCAACCAGGACAAAATCCATCCGAGTCACGAAAGAGACGGCACACGATGGGGCCCCACGAAGGCGGGCGAAAACCCGAGACCCCCATGGACTCTCCTTGAAAAGGGCACAGTTTCTTCATTTCCACCCTTTTTAAGGGGGGGCGATTCCCGGTCTGGGTGAAACCCGGGCCGGGCGGGTTTCCTTGGCGGGCTTTGACCGGGCCGGGGCAGGGGCCTATGTTCGGCCTTCTTTGGGATGGGAAAGAGGGCGCGGGAGACCCCGGTGAGGGCGGCGAACGTTTCCGATTTCATCTTGAGGGAGTGGCTGCTCTTCGCGGCCCTGTTGGGGGTCGCGGCCACCTCTCTCTACCTTGGAAGGCTCCCCTCCTTCTCGGCCTCCCAGCTCCAGGTCCTCGCCCTCTTGTGGGTTCTTTTCGTGGTCATCCATGGGCTCCGGGCCGGCGGCGGCATCTCCTGGTTGGCCCGGGTCCTGGAGGGAGGGAAGCTTCTTCCTCTCAAGCTGGTCCTGGGAACCTTTTTCCTCTCGGCCCTTGTGACCAACGACGTCGCTCTGGTCCTGATCGTTCCCTTGACCCTCTCGCTGAATATAGAGAAAAAAGATATCCTCGTGATCCTGGAGGCCCTCGCCGCCAACGCCGGTTCGGCCCTGACTCCTTTCGGCAATCCACAGAACCTTCTGATCTACTGGTATTACCGCCTGGATCCGGGAACCTTCATGGCGGCCATCCTCCCTTTCTCTGGGGCCTTTCTGTTCCTCCTCGCCGCGGGGGCCCTTGCCGTAAAGGCCGGGAAGAGGAAGGGGGAACCGGGACCTTTCCCAGCCGTCGAGCGGTCGGCATGGCTCTATGGAATCATGCTTGTCTGGGTGGACCTGGTCATCCTCCGGCTCCTTCCCCCGGTCGCGGCGGCCCCGGTCCTTCTCTACCCTCTACTGGCCGACAGGAGGGCCCTCGAGGTGGACTACCTGCTTCTCGCGACCTTTTTCTTCTTTTTCGGAGCGGCCGACAACCTGCGGGTCATATTCGCCTCGGACCTGGCCTATACGGGCCATACCTTTCTTCTTTCCTCCCTTTCGAGCCAGGTGATGAGCAACGTGCCCTCGGCCTTGCTCTTCTCCAGGTTCACCCATCACTGGAAAGCCCTTCTCTGGGGCGTCAACGTGGGGGGATTCGGAAGCCTCATGGCCTCTTTCGCGAACTTGATCGCCTGCCGGCTCTACCTGGTCCGGGAAGGCAGAGAGAACGGTTCCTGGTTCACGCTGAAGTTCGTGGGGCTGGGTTACGTGATGTTCTTCGCCGGAATGGGGCTCTACTGGGCCATGGGCTGGTTCCGGTGAGGGAAGGCCGCCCCCGAGGGGGCGGCCTTCCCGTTGACCCGGATTACCCCCAGGTGATGAGGCCCGGGACGAGACGCGAGCCCAGTTGGGGGTTGCTTGGGAGGACGCGGACGGCGTATCCGTGGGCTCCGGAGATGGAACAGGGGATCCGGCCCTCGTAGAGAAGGGTCCCGTCCTCCCTCTTCTCCGCCAGGGTCATGGGGATCCGGTTTCCCACCTTGATGGTGTTCTCCGCGTCCACAGGGCCGTAATAGATCTCCACGCTCACCTCGCCGGGATCCAACTGGCCCAGGCGGACCCGGGCTTTCACCTCCAGCGAGGAGCCGATGGAGAGCTGGGACGCGGGGGCGTGGGCCTCCACCTTCTCGATTTTCACGTCCTTCCAGAAGGTCGTCACCTTGGTTTTCCAGGAGCCCAGGTCCCGGATCTTGGCTTCATCCGCGGAGAACTCCTTCCAGAGTCTGGCTCCGAGGAAATAGAACCGCTCCGCGTATTGGGAGACCATCCGGCCCGTCTCGAAGAAGGGCACGATCGAGGCCAGGCTTGCCTTCATCCTGGCGATCCAGCCCCTGGGAAGGCCGTCCCGGTCCCTTTCGTAGAAGGTGGGGACCACTTCCTGTTCGAGAAGGTCGTAGATGGCCCGGGACTCCACCTCGTCCTGGTAGACCGGGTCGTCGTAGGTCTCGCCCCTCCCGATGGCCCAGCCCAGGTCCGGCCTGTAGCCCTCGCACCACCAGCCGTCCAGGACGCTCATGTTGAGTCCTCCGTTGGCGGCCACTTTCATACCGCTCGTTCCCGAGGCCTCCAGGGGACGCCTGGGGTTGTTGAGCCAGAGATCCACCCCTTGGACCAGGTAGCGGGCCACGTTGGCGTCGTAGTCCTCCAGGAAGACCACGTGGGTCCGAAGCCCCGCCTCCCTGGCCACCTGGACGATCTGCTTGATGTAGTTCTTTCCCGTGTCGTTCTTGGGATGGGCCTTTCCGGCGAAGACGAGCTGAACGGGCCGCTCCGGGTCGGTCAGGATCTTCCGGATCCGGTCCAGGTCCCGGAAGATCAGGCTTCCCCGCTTGTAGTCTGCGAACCGGCGGGCGAACCCGATGGTGAGGGCGAAGGGGTCCAGTACCTCCTCGGCCTTGCGCACTTCCGTGGTGGGCACGCCCCTCTTCTTGAGCTGGGCCGCCAGGCGGGCCCGCACGAAGGTGACGAGCCTCTCCCGGGCCCTTTCGTGGGTCCTCCAGAGTTCGGCGTCGGGAATGCGCTTCACCCGCATGAAGGTGGAGGGGTTGAAGGGAGGAAGGAACCAGTCGGGGCCGAGATAGGTGGTGAGAAGGGCGCTCATCTCCTTGCCGATCCAGGTGGAGGCGTGGATCCCGTTGGTGATCGAAGTGATGGGGATTTCGTTTTCCGGAAGGCCGGGCCAGATCTCCTTCCACATGTTCCTGGAGACTGCCCCGTGGAGCTTGCTCACTCCATTGCGATGATCAGCAAACCGGAGGGCAAGGACGGTCATGCAGAAATTTTCCCCCTTGTCCCCGGGATGGACCCTGCCGAGCCGGAGGAATTCCTCCCATCCGATTCCGAGCTTGGCTGTGTATTCCTTGAAGTAGGGCTCCAGGAGGTGGGGAGGGAAGACGTCGTTTCCAGCGGGAACGGGGGTGTGGGTGGTGAAGACGTTCCCCAGGGCGACGGCCTCCTTGGCCTCCTGGAAGGAGAGGTTCTTCTCCTCCATGAGGTTCCGCGTCCTCTCCAGGGCCAGGAAAGCGCTGTGACCTTCGTTCATGTGGCAGGTGTGGGGGCACAAACCGAGCCTTTTCAGAAGGCGGATTCCCCCGATTCCCAGGACGACCTCCTGGCGGATGCGCATGTCCATGTCGCCGCCGTAGAGCTGGCCCGTGATCCAGCGGTCCTCGCGCTGGTTCCTTTCCAGGTTGGTGTCGAGAAGGTAGAGGGGCACGCGTCCCACCTGTACCTTCCATGCCTGCGCATATACCTTCCTTCCGGGGAAGTCGAGTTCCACCAGGACTGGATTGCCCTCCTCGTTGCAGACGAGGTCCATGGGCATCTGGTCGGGCGGATTCTCCTGGTAGACCTCCTGCTGCCAGCCCTCGCTGTTGAGATACTGCCGGCAATACCCGTAGTGGTAGAAGAGCCCCACTCCCGCCAGCGGAAGTCCGAGATCGCTGGCGGACTTGAGATGATCCCCCGCCAGGATCCCAAGGCCTCCCGAGTAGATGGGGAGGCTTTCATGGATTCCGAACTCGGCCGAGAAGTAAGCGATCCGGGTCCCCTTGAGATCGCCGTGGTTGTTGGTGAACCAGGTCTCGTCCGCCATGTATCGGGCCAGGGCGTCCCGGGTTCTTCCAAGGTGGGCCCGGAAGGCCCTGTCCTTGGCCAGGTCGTCCATCCGTGTCTGGGGGAGCTTCTTCAGGAGGACCATGGGATTGTGTTCCACTTCGTCCCACAGTTCCGGATCCATCCTCTGGAAAAGGTCCACCGCGTCGGGATTCCAGGTCCACCAGAGGTTCTTGGCGATTTCCTTGAGAGGTGTGAGTTCTTCCGGAAGAACGGGAAGAACCGTGAAAGTCCGAACAGTCTCCAATGTTCCTTGTCCCATGGTCGTTCTTTCCCTGGGTTCCCTGGTTTCGGCTTTTCGGGGGGGGGACAGGGATGGGTGAAGTCCCCGCCTTTCCCCGCTTCCTCTTTTTCGGCCGGGAGGGGAAGGGACCTTTTGGGAAGAGAGGGGGGAAAAGCCTTCAATCCAGGGGAGCCTGGTAGATCCGGAATCGCCGCCAGATCCGGGCGCCCATCTTCTCCAGGGGGCGGAGCATGGGGCGGTTGTCCTCCAGGATCCAGGAGAGGTCCGCTTCCCTGTAGCCCTTGGCCAGCCCGCCCCTGTAGACCTGGTCGATGAGAAGGGCCTCGATCCCCCGGTGGCGGTAGGCCTTCCGGACCCCGAGAAGGATCACCCGCGCCCTTTTCACCTTCCTCAGGGCCAGGAGGAAAGAGACGAAGCCGAAGGGGAGGAGCCTGCCCCCGCAAGCCTGGAGAGCGGGGTTGATGTCGGGGATCATGAGGGCGAAACCGGCGGGTTCCCCTTCGATTTCCGCGATGGGGCATAGGTTGGGGTCGGCCAGGGGTTTGAAAGAGTGGGCCAGGAACTGGAACTCCTCCCGGTCCAGGGGAACGAAGCCCCAGTTTTCCTCCCACGCTTCGTTGTAGATGACCCGGATCCTCTCGATCTCGTTCTTGTAGTCTTTCTTGTCCAGGGGGCGCACGCGGATCGCGCTCCGCCGCTGGACCTTCTCGGCCAGTTTCCCCAGGGGGTTCTCTCCCACCTCGTCGCTGGCGATCAGGAGGGAGAGGAGGTCCTTTACCTTGGCCAGGCCCAGGGCCTGGAGCCATTCGGCGTAAGCCGGGGGGTTGTAGGGCATCTCCACCACCGGAGGGCCGTCGAAGCCTTCCACGAGAAGGCCGCAGACGTAGTTGGTGGAAAGGGAGACGGGCCCGCGGAGGAATTCGGCTTCCCTCTCGCGGAGCCAGGAACGGGCCGCCTCCAGAAGGAGCCGCGCCCCCTCCAGGTCGGGAGCCTCGAAGTGACCGAAGAAGCCGGCCTTCTTCCGGTGGAACTCGTCGAAGGAGCGATCCCGCGCCGCGGAGATCCTTCCTACCGGAATCCCATCCCTTTCCAGGACCCAGAAAGCGGCCTGGGCGTGGTGGAAATAGGGATTCACCCCAGGCAGGAGTTTCTTGACTTCCTCCGATGTGAGGGGGGGGACGAAGTTGGGATCGCCGGCGTAGAGCTTTCTCGGGAGATCGACGAAGGAACGGAGAGCCCGGCGGCCCTCCACGGGTTTCACTTGGTCTCGCATTCCGAAAGAATCGTGGCGGGCCTTGTGGGATGCAAGGCCGCCGCGGGTCTTCCGGGGGAAGGTTCCGGTCTGTATCCTTGGCGCCCCATGAATGAGCCGATCCGACATCTACGTCCTCTCCGCCCCCGGCGGGGAGGCCTGTTTTTGTTCTTCCTTCTTCCCGCCTGGACCCTCTCCGGGTGTGGAGGGGGGCCTCCCGTCAAGAAGGCCGCCCCTCTCTCCCGGGCCGAGCGGGACCTCTTCCAGGAGACGGAGATGAACTTGAAGGCCGGCCGGGAAACCTGGTGGGCCTCGTGGAAGAAGATCGCCGCCAGGCCCGACAGGGCGGAACTCTTCGCCAAGGGCCTTGTGGCCTGGCTTTTCCGGGACTTCTCCCGGATGGGCGTGAGCCCGGACCTGTTCGGGATTTTCCTGGAAAAGGATCCCCGGGGCCTGGTCTGGAAGAGGG
>JALUZX010000583.1 GCA_027011425.1 Planctomycetota bacterium | reverse complement strand
GGCAGGGACAGGGGGCAATCGAAAAGGGTGGCCTCCCGCATCAGGTTGGGGGCGGAATGGGCATCGGAACAGGAGATGAGCCTGTAACCGTCCAGGGCGGAAAGGCAGTCGTTCATGGGGGGATCGGAAGAGAGGCCCGTCTCGAGGGCGAAGATCCGGTCTGCCAGGTCCCCGTAGCACTCTTCCAGGGCGTCGAAGCCGGACTTGGATCCCAGAACGGAAAACCAGGGGGTCCAGATGTGGGCCGGCACGAGCCAACCCTCCGGGTCCGCCTCCAGGAGGATCTCCAGGAGGTCCCTGGAGTCCAGGCCCAGGATGGGCCTTCCGTCGGAATGGAGGTTTCCTACCTTGCCCAGCTTCTCCCGGAACCGTTCCAGTCCCTCCAGGCCCGAGAGAAAGACCACGTTGTGGACTTTCCGGACCCTTCCTCCCCGCTTGTAGATGTTGCTGATCTCTCCGGTAAGGCAGAAACGCACGGGACCGGGGTCCCCGCCGGGAACCCACTCCTCCGGGAGGCGGAACCTTTCGGAGAGCTTGAAGAGCCCCGGTTCAGCTTCCTCCAGGCCCTCCAGGATCCGTTCCACCTGCCCCGGGTGGGTCACGTCACCGGTCCCCACCACCTGGAGGCCCTTGCGGTGGGCCCAGACCTCCAGATGCGACAGGTCCAGGTCCTTGCTGGTCGCCCGGGAGAAGGAAGAATGGATGTGGAAATCGGCCAGGATCATCGAGTCACCAAGGTTCTCCATTATGGCCCTCCCCGGAGGAAGGAAAAGGAAACTCCCTGCCACCGGGCCTCAAGGAGAGGGCGGGGGGCAAGCGAAAGAGAAGAGGGAAAACCAGTTTTCCCCCAGGAGTCGGGCCTCTACTCTGCTCCTTGTTCCCCTCCTTTCCACGTGAAGAAGAACGGCGGCATGACGAAACCGGAAGAAAAGCCCCAGGAACAGGCTCGGATCCTGGTGGTGACTCCCTCCCACAACGAGGAGGCCTACCTTCCCAGGACCATCGCTTCCATGGAGGCCCAGGTGGTCAAGCCCGCCCTCTGGATCCTGGTGGACGACGGATCTTCCGACGCAACGGGGAGGATCGCCGACATGGCCGCCTCCAGGAACCCGGGTTGGATCCGGTCCCTCCACCGTCCCCCAAGGACAGACCGGAGCGTTGGCCCGGGCGTGGTGGATGCCTTCTACGCCGGCCTGGAGCAGGTGAACCTGGAGGACTTCGACTACCTGTGCAAGCTGGACGGGGACTTGGAATTCTCCCCCCGTCTCTTCGAGAAACTCCTGGAGAAGGGCCGGGAAAATCCCCGCCTCGGAACCTGGTCCGGGAAGATCTGGGAGAAGGATCTTTCCGGAAAGGTCCGACTCTATCGTACGAACCCGCAGTTTTCCGTGGGCTGCTGCAAGTTCTACCGGACCCAGGTCTTCCTGGAGATCGGAGGATTCGTCCGCCAGGTCATGTGGGACGGCATCGACTGCCACAAGTGCCGCATGCTGGGTTGGGAAGCCCGGAGTTTCCACGACGAGGACCTCCGCCTCCTTCACCTGAGGCCCATGGGATCCTCGAAGGGAAACATCTTCCTCGGCCGGAGGCGCTGGGGAAGGGGCCAGTATTTCATGGGAACCCACCCTCTCTACCTTCTCGGAATCGTCTTCTACCGGCTCTGGGAACCCCCCTACATTCTTGGAGGCCTCAATATCTTATTTGGGTATTTGCACGCCTGGATCACCGGGGCCGAACAATACGATGACAAAGAATTTCGTCGTTTTCTCCGGCGCTGGCAGATGGAGCGCCTGGGCCTGGCTTTCCTGGCGGGAGGGAGGAGAGACCGTGGCGGGTGAGATTCCGGGAATCCTGCCGGGAAGCCGGAGGAAGGCCGCCGGGGAGGGCCTTCCCCCCAGGGACCTGGTCCGGATCCTGGAGATCCGGGTGGACCGGGTGACCATGGATCAAGCGCTGGAGCGGATATCATCGATGGTCCGTGCCGGCGGTCCCTTCCAGGTCCTGACCCCAAACGTGGACCACGTGATGCGGGCCCTGAAGGATCCAGGGTTCTGTGAGATCTACCGGGCGGGCGACCTGGTGGTGGCCGACGGGGCCCCCCTGGTCTGGGCCTCCCGTTTCCTCGGCGACCCCCTTCCCGAGAGGGTGGCCGGATCGGACCTCACCCCCAGGCTCTGCGCCCTGGCGGCCGAGCGGGGCTTCTCTGTTTTCTTCATGGGGGGCCTTCCCGGGTCGGCCCTGGCGGCGGCGGAGATTCTACGGGAAAAGCATCCATCCCTCAGTGTGGCGGGCTGGGACCCGGCCCCGGTGGGCTTCGACAAGGACCCGGAACTCTCCGCCGCCCTGGAAGAAAAGATCCGCAAGGCCAGGCCGGACCTCCTCTTCGTGGCCCTGGGCTCTCCCAAGCAGGACGTATGGATCCACGAGCACAAGGACCGCCTCGGGGTCCCCGTCTCCATGGGCGTGGGGGCCACCTTGGACTTCATCTCCGGGAAGGTGAAGAGGGCCCCCCTCTTCTTCCAGAGAGCCGGGCTGGAATGGTTCTGGCGCCTCCTTTCGGAGCCTCGAAGGCTCTGGAAGCGCTACCTCCTGGACGACATGCCCTTTTTCTGGCACATCTTCCGGGAAAGGCTCCGCCGTCGAAGGGAGGAAAATTCCGGATGAACGAAGGAAAGGAAGAGGCGCCCCCTCCGCCGCCCCCCAGGTCCGTTTCCTTCCTGGACTGCCTGGCCCTTGGCAAGGCCAAGGGGATCTCCTTCTTTCTCTTCCTCCTCCTCTCGGTAGGCATGGGAATCCTCTTCACCAGGATTTGCCGGGGGCTCCCTCCCGGCCCGGACGCGGTCCTGGACTCCCGGCCCGCCCTGGCGAAAACGGGAAGGCTTCTCAGGGACCCTTACCCGTCCAACTCCCGGGTGAACGGCCGCAGGCCCTGGGTCCTGGAATTCACCTTCACGATTCCCGGCGGAAAAGAATACAAGGGTTACTCCTATACTTTTTCCCGCAGGCGCGCGGCTTCCCTCGCCCTGGGACGTTCGAATCTCCCCGTAGAATACGACCCGGAGGACCCGGAGCGGGCCCGGATCCAAGGGACGAGAACCACCTTCGTTCCGGCCTGGCTCTTCCTCATCCCCGGGGTCTTCCTGGCGGTCACCCTCTTTCTCGGCCTGTGGTGGGCCGCCTCGTCCCTCAAACTCCATTCCCTGGCGGTCTACGGGAGGGCCTGCAAGGCCCGTCTCGAGGAGATCCGGCCCGTAACCTGTATCAACCCCCCGCCCTGGCGGGTGAGCTGGACCCTGGAAGAGCCCCTTCCCGGCGTCCCGCCCCAGGGTTCGGCACTCATTCCCAGGAGCCATCCCTTCGCAGGAAACCACAAGATCGGGGACACTTTCTGGGTCCTGGTGGACGAGGTCTCGGGAAGGGCCTATCCCTGGATCTTCAAGGAAAGGACCTCCGATGCCTTCAAAGGCATGGTCCGGGACCCGGGCTCGAAGGGAGGGCGGCGATGATCGTGGCCTTGGGGCTGGACCTGGTGGAACTGGACCGTTTCGCCCGTGCCCTGGAGCATGGCGGCGCCAGGTTCAAGGACAGGATCTTCACCGGCGCCGAGAGGAAGGCTGCTTCCTCCCTGGGTAGAGAGGTGGAATTCCTGGCGGGGCGTTTCGCCGCCAAGGAGGCGGTTCTCAAGTGCCTGGGAACAGGCTGGGCCCAAGGGGTGCGATGGAAAGACCTGGAGATCCTCTCCCTCCCCTCGGGCGCCCCGGTTCTCACCCTTGGGGGAAAGGCCCTCCATGTGGCCCGGGAGCTGGGGATCCTTCGCTGGAGCCTCTCCATCACCCACACGGCCCGGACCGCCGCGGCCGTGGCCCTGGCCGAAGGGGAGTGATCCCCCCCTTCCCAGTGGGACTTCCCGGATTCTTCAAGAGAGCCCCCTGATCTGTCGAAAAGTTCCACACCATGCCGGGTTTTCCGGCAGGGGTGGGCGGAAGGCGACGGAAAAGGGGACACATGGGGACGAAACTCCACGGAAGGGGAGGAAAGGCCGCCCTTCTCTTCCTCTTGGCTTTCCCCGGGTGCGCCGGGTTTCCCTGGAAGGGGGCGGAGGAACGGGTCGCCCTGACCTGCTCCCTCCCTCCCCGCGCCGGGGCATGGACAGCCGCCACGGTTCTGGGCCTTGAAGTGCCGGCGGCAAAGGGCGCCGTGCCCGCGCCCTTGGTCGAGATCCAGCCCGGCTTCTACCTCATGGAAGCCAGGGCGAGGCCGGGCCGCCTCTACCGTTTCCGCAAAGGCGGACGGTTCCGGGCCCTGGCCTGGGCCCCTCTCCTGGATCCCGGGACCAACCCCTCCCTGGACAGGCTCCTCCCCTCCCTCGGCCCCCAGCCGGTCCCGGCGCCTCTCTGGGAGCCTTCCCCGGCCGGGCCCTTTCCCTCCTTCTACGAGGCATACATAGAGATCCGCGTATCCCCCGTTCCCAAGGGGGGGTGCAGGATCGCCCTGGACTGGAAGGACCGGTCTGGGGAAACCCTGGGGGAGAGGGTGCAGGCCCACCTGGTTCGGGCCCTGTCCATCCTGGAACCCCTGGCCCAGGGGAATGAACGCCTCCGCAAAGGAGATCCCGTGGGGGCCTTGGGAGCCTACGACCGGGCCCTGGCGGCGGGCCGCCCGCCTTGTTGCGCCTTTCACGCCAGGTGCCTGGGCCGCATCCAATTCAACCGGGCACTATGCCTGGCCCGGCTAGGGGACCTGGACGGCGCCTTTCTTTCCCTGGAACGGGCTTCCGCCCTGGCCCCCAACCTTCCGGGGTTGGCCCCCATGGAAAGGACTCTTTCCGCCCTGCTCGGGAAGGAGGAATCCACATCCCCCCAGGGAGACCTTCCGGGAAACCTCCTGGAAAAAGGCCGGCGCCTCCTCGGGGAGGGCTGCTTGCGGGAAGCTATCCGGGTCTTCCAGGTTGCCCAGTGCCGCCCCGGGCTCACCGTGGGGGCTCTCCAGGGAAGGGCCGAAGCCGAGAGGCGGCTGGGCCGGTTGAGGAAAGCCCGGGAACACCTTCTCCTGGCCCTGGAGAGGAGTCCCCGCAATCCTTCCCTCCTGGCCGACCTGGCCCGCCTGGCACAGAGGGAGGGAAAGGGGCCCCAGGCCCTCTTCTGGGCCCTCCCCCTGGGAAAGAAGACCGCCTTGTTCCGGGGAATCCTGGGTTCCCTTCCACCAGGCTCGACGGCGCCCTACCTGGCCCTGCTGGGCGAGAACCCTCCTCTACTGCCCGCCTCCCCCCTGGCGCGGGTCCTGGCGGCGGTGGGAGAAAAACGACCTTCCTTCCTCTCTACAATCCCCCCTCAACCCAAGGGACATGGATTCCACGCTTCTCCGTCCAGGTAGGCCCCGTCCCCCGTCCGGGTTGTCTTACCTTCGGACGTATTGCCCCCCCGTCTCCCGGGCGAGCCTTTCCAGGAGGGGACTGGGCGTTCCGAGAGAGATGGTATGGATCACGATCCTCCGGGCCCGGTTCCAGGAGAGGACATCCCGGATGATGGCGCCGGGATCGAGGACCTTCCCGGCCGTGGGGGATCCGTCGGAAAGAAGGTAGATCGTGTCGGCGTCCCGGTTCCGGAAGGCCGACTCCAAGGCCCCGTAGAGGTTGGTGGCCCCCATGGGGCGGGTGGATCGCACGAAGCGGACGGCCTTTTTCTGGTTCGCCCTGGTGGCGGGCATGAGCTTCTTTTCCCAGGCCTTCACCCGGGTATGAAAGAAGATGATATTGAACCGGGTTTCCCTGGTGAACCTCGTGAGGGCCTGGACCAGGGCCTCCTTGGCCAGGTCCAACCGGGTCCTTCCCCCGGTTCCGGTCCTGGCCGCCATGGACCCGGAGACATCCAGGACGAAGACAACCCGGCGGCTCACCACGGGGATTCCATAATAGGTAATCCCGTAGCGCCGCTTCCGGGCCACGGGCTTCCTCCGCGGCGGAGGGGTGAACTTGTCCTTCTCCCGGCCCCACCAGTAACGCCACTGTTTGATGTCGTACCCGAATGTGAGGCCTGCGATCTCGTGGAGGGCCTTCTCCACTTCCTGTTTCAACCGCCCCGTCTCCACGCCCAGGCGATCGATGAGAAGGGGAACGGCCCGGGGGTCCCGCACCTTGGCGGCGAAGGCATAGAAGGCGGACCGGACCATCCAGTTGCGGTCCACCGCTCCTTTTACGGCCTTGTCGAAGATGTCCCGGGCCCCCAGGCCGGCAAGCAGGTCCAGGGCATGGGCCCGGAAGGCCGGGTAAGGGGAGGCCAGGAGCTTGACAAGGGTCTTCCGCCAGGCCGGGTCCTTCCTGCGGAGCCTGTGAAGGGCGTCCAAGGCTTCCAGGCGGTTCACCAGGGGGCCCTTGCGGAGCATCCTCTCCAGGAAGCGGGCGCCCCGGGCGTCTCCCGAGGCCCCCAGGGCCCGGGCGGCCTCCCGTTGGATCCTGGGGTCCCTGTCGGAAAGCGCCTTGCGAAGGGCCTCCAGGACCTTGGGAGAGCGGGAGCCCGCCAGACCGAAGAGGGAAAGAAGCCGGATGTAGTTGGACTTGCTTGAGAGCCCCCCCTGGATCCACCAATCCAGGCTCTCCGGGTCCTGGAAAGAGGAGGCCTTCCGGAGGAAGAACGATTCCAATCCCCAGGGCCTGGTAGCGGCCAGGGCAACGAAGAGCTTCTGGGCTTCCCTTCCACCCAGGCGGGCCAGGGCTTCTCCCAGGGCGCGGGCCATGGCGGGATGGGGGCGGACCCGAAGGCGGAATTCCCTCTCGGCGGCCGATCGCAGGAAGGGCAGAACCTCCCCCTTGGAAAGGCTACGGGCCAGGGGGCCCACCAGGGCAGCCTGGAGAAAGGGGTCCTTCCCCCCCGTTTTTTTGAAGATGTCCCGGAAGAAAGGCAGCAACTCCCCCGGAAGGCGGCGGGGGAGACTCCGAGCCAGGGCGAGGCGGGAGGAAGGAAGAAGGGCCGTCCAGAGGGAAGGAAGGGCCCGGACCACCCGGGCCTCCCCCAGACGCCTCCCGATTCCCTTGACCAGGATGGATTGAACCAGTCCGGATCTTTCCCGGGGGACCTGGGAGAGGAGGAAATCCAGGGCCTTGGGGTCCCGGCTCGACGCGATCCGGGCGGCCGTGGCCTTCCTCCGCGGTGGAGGAAGGTTCTCTTCCTTGCGGAACCGGCGGAGGAGTTCCGGCAAGCCGGGGACCGCCTGCACGGACCGCCGGCTCCTCTCCGGAGCCTGGGCGGAAAGAGGAACTCCCTGTCCCGAAAAGACCAGGCAGAAAAAGAAGGGGACAAAAGCCCAGGTTCGGAAAGCGCTCATTTCGGAAGCCTGCCTCCTCGTCTCCCGGACAAAGGGAAATCCTCCTGGAAAGTAACCCCCCAGGGAAACTCCTTCTTGAATCCTTTCCGTCCATCCTTTTGGATGCGTCTTCCCCCGGAACAAAAGGAGGTTTCCCCGGCATGGACGAAAGTTCCCGGACCCGCCTCGGCTTTCTCGGCAGGATCTACTGGGAGAAGCTGGTCATCTGGGCGCTCTTCCTCCTTTTCCTCTACGTCATCAGGGACTTCTTCACCCTCTTGTTTTTGACCTTCATTCTTTCCTACATCTTCTTTCATTTGAGCGAATGGTTCCTGAGCAAAGGGTTCCGGAAGAGACGCCCCCGCTGGGCCCGGGTCACGGTGGTCACCTTCCTCTACCTGGTCTTCCTGGCCGGCGTGGTGGCGGGGGTGGTCTTCCTGGGCCCCAGAGTCTATTCCCAGGCCAGGGACCTGGTGAGCCGGGTGGAGAAATACGAGGCAGGCAAAAAGATCGCCGACCAGATCGACCACACCTTGCGCGAGACCATCGGCGACAAGACGGGGAAGGCCACCAGGCCTTTCGTGGAGGACCTCCTCCTGCTGGGCCCAGAGGAGGAAGACAAGGCGCGGGAGCGGCTGAACGTTTTCCTGGGGAACCAGGGCCTTCCCCAGGACAGCCCGAGGAAGGCCATGGTGGTGGAGGAGATGCTCCGGCGCCTCCGGGAGTATCACCGCAAGAGCGGGCTTCGCAACGCCGTCGCCTCCTTTCTGGCCGAGAACCTGGGCGTGAAGCGCTCCTCCCGGATGGAGAAGATGGTGGAAGAGGGGGAGCGCTACCTGGTGGGGCATATCCCTTCCCTGGTGGAGGTCCTCCAGGGGTTCGTGAAGAGCATCTTCAACGGCCTGGTCTCCCTGCTTCTCTCCATCATCTTCTCCTTCCTCATCCTCCTGGATCTCCCCAGGATCGGGCGGGCCGTGGAGAGCCTCTCACGGGGGCGGGCGGCCCGCTTCTACGAGGAGATCAAGCCGACGATGGTGAGTTTCGCATCGGTGATCGGTAAGGCCTTCCAGGCCCAGGCCGTGATCGCCCTCCTGAACACGGCCTTCACCTTCGCGGGAATCCGCATTCTCGGAATCCCCCACGCGGCGGTCCTCTCGGTCATCGTCTTCCTGTGTTCCTTCATTCCCGTCGTGGGGGTCTTCATCTCCTCCACGCCCATGGTGATCCTGGCACTCCAGATGGAGGGAGGCGGGATCGGGATGGCCTTCAACGTGGTCATCCTGGTCACCATCGTCCATATCCTGGAAGCCTATCTCTTCAATCCCAGGATCATGGGGGAATTCCTGCACATGCACCCCCTCTTCGTGCTCCTCGTCCTGGTGGTGGCGGAACACTTCTTCCACATCTGGGGCCTGCTTCTCGGGGTCCCCGTGGCCTACTACGTCTTCACCCAGGTCCTCCTGGGAGGCGGGGAACCCTCCGGAAGGTCTACTTGACCCGTTCCACGTATTTTCCCGTCCGCGTGTCCACCCGGACCCTCTGGCCCGAGGAGAGGTAGGGAGGGACCTGGATGACCAGGCCCGTCTCGAGGCGGGCCGGCTTGGTCTGGGCCGCGGCCGTGGCGCCCTTCAAGGCAGGGTCGGTCTCGACGATCTCCAGCTCCACCACGTGGGGAAGCTCCAGCCCGATGGCGCGGCCCTGGTAGAAACGGACCTTCAGACCTTCCAGGCCGTCCACCAGGTAGAACCCGTCCTCCCCCACCATCTCCTCCGGCAGGAGGATCTCCTCGTAGGTCTCCAGGTCCATGAAATGCCATCCGGAAGAGTCCTTGAAAGTAAGCTGGGCCTCCCGGGCCTCGAAATCCGCCTCCTTGACACGGTCCGTCCCCCGCAGCGAGCGGTCCAGCACCTGGCCGGTCTGGAGACTTTTGAGACGGATCTTGACGATCAAGGAGGCGCCGCGGGCGCTGGGGGTCTGCTGCTGGACGTCCACCACCACCCAGGGATGGTCTTCCACGTCGAGGAGCATGCCTTTCTTGATTTCCGTGGCCTGGATCACCATGGTCCCTTCCTGATGCACTGGAAAGAGTTCGGGCCCGGTCCCATGAAGGGGAGGACCTGGCGGCAAGACCCTATCATGCGCAAGATTGGGTCCAGGCTGAAGCCTGGAAACGGCCGATACACGAAAACATGCGGATCCAGTTCATCCACCCCCCGGTCTACATCAACGTCCACGCCATGACGGCGCTGAGACCCAGCCTTCCCCTGGGCCTGGCCTCGGTGGCCGCCGTGGTCCGGGAGGCGGGCCACCAGGTGACGGTTCTGGACGCCGTGGGAGAGGCTCCCGGCCAGGTGACCCCCGACGGCCGCCTCCATTACCTGGGTCTCACCCCGGAAGAGATCGCCCGCCGGGTGGATCCAGAAGCCCAAGTCCTGGGCTTGACCAACACATGGTCCTTCTCCTGGCCCCTGGTGCGGCGCATCGCCGTGCTCCTCAAGGAGAAACACCCGGACAAGGTTCTTCTGGCCGGGGGGAGCACTTCACGGGCATGCCCGAACTCTCTCTCCAGACCTCCCCCATCGACTACATCGTCCTGGGAGAGGGGGAAGAGACGATCCTGGAGTTCTTGGAGGCCCTGGAGGCGGGAAAGAGGGATTTCTCCTCCATCCGGGGCCTGGCCTTCCGGGAGAACGGAGAGGTGCGCCGCACTCCGCCCCGGCCAAGGATCCGGGAAGTGGACCGGCTCCCCTGGCCGGCCTGGGACCTCTTCGATCCCAAGGCCTACCATGACAACGGCCTGGTGATCGGACTGGACGCGGGCATGACCATGCCGATTCTGGCCACCAGGGGATGCCCCTACGCCTGCACCTACTGCTCCTCCTCCACCATGTGGACCCGCCGCTGGTATCCACGGGACCCGGTGGACGTGGTGGACGAGATCGAACACTACCACAAGAAATACGGTGCAACGAACTTCCCCTTCCAGGACCTGACGGCCATCCTGAAGAAGGACTGGGTCGTTACCTTCTGCAAGGAACTCCTGAAGCGGAATCTCCGGATCACCTGGCAGTTCCCCAGCGGGACGAGGTGCGAGGTCATCGACGAGGAAGTTGCGGACTTGCTGGCCAGAACAGGCGGACGCTCCCTGGCATTCGCTCCCGAGAGCGGGTCGGCCCGCACGCGCAAGCTCATCGGAAAACAGATGACCGAGGAGGCCCTCATGAAGGCCGTCCGGGCCTCCGTGGGAAAAGGCCTGAACATCACCTGTTTCTTCGTGATCGGCTTCCCCCACGATACCTGGGCCGACCTGAGGGAAACCTTCCGCATGGTCCGGAAACTGGCGGTGGCCGGGATCGACGACGTGGCCGTGGGTTTCTTCTTCCCCATCCCGGGAACGAGGCTCTACGACGAGCTGGTCCGAAAAGGCCGCATCCGCCCCACCGACGAGTTTCTCTACACCCCCATCTTCGCCAACGACGAGAAGATCCGGCCCGAGAACAATTACTGCGAAAACCTGTCGGCCCGCAGGCTCACCCTGGCGAAATACCTGATTCTCCTCAATTTCTACCCCCTTTCCTTCCTCACCCACCCATGGAGAGTGTTTACGATCCTTTGGAACGTCCTCCGCGGGAAGGAGACGAGGAAGCTCGAGACCTACCTGAACGACCTGAAGCGGAAGATCCGACTCTGGTTCCGCGCCCGCGGCAAGACTGGCCCAGACAAGGCCCCGGCCCCCGGAAAATGAAGGAGATGTAGGGGCCGGCGGGAAAAAGGATTCAGCCGAACCGGCGGGCGCGCCATGCCCTCAGGAACGGCCGAGGCAGGCGATTCCGGCAACTCCGGCTCTTTCGGCCGGCGCGAGGACCCGGGCCACCCAGGAGCGGGGATCGTGGTAGAGGAAGGCCAGGCTGCATCGGGCCGCCATGGCCGCGCCCACCTGCTTCCGGTGCCTGAGGGCCCGGTCGGGGTCTTCGTCGGAGTGGGCGTCCCTTTGGAGGCGGAAGGACCGGGCCACGGGAAGGAGATCGCTGGTGAACCAGCCCTCCTCGCGGGTCCCGGCCAGGCGGACCACCATGAGCCCTCCCGTGTGCCCCGGGGCCGGCAGGACGTGGAACCCTGGAAAGAGTTCCCCCCCTTCCGAAAGAAGCCGGATCCTTCCCGGGGGATAGGCCCGGGCCACCCGCCGGGCCAGGCCGCCGGCGCGATCCACGGCCAGGGCTTCCTCCCACTCCTCCCGGTGCACCAGGATCTCCGCCCTGGGGAAGCGGGGCCGCCCGCCTTTTAGGGCGCCCCCGGCATGATCGAAGTGGAAATGGGAAAGAAAGAGGAAATCCACGTCTTCCGGGGTGATCCCGAAAGCCCGGACCTGCTCTTCCAGGGGAGGATGGGGCGGTTCGACGGAGAACTTTCTCCAACGGAGAGGGTCCGGGTCCCCCACGGCCGCATCGAGAAGCCCTGTGCCCCAGGGCCCCTTCACCAGGAGGGGGCGCATGGTCAAGGGGATCCAGAGTTTCCTTCCCAGGGAGAGGGTCAGCCGGAGTCTCCCACCCCAGAGAGGGGCGCAGAAGATCCCCCCCAGGTCCAGGCCGAGCCCGGGAAGGACGGCCCGAAGGGGAGTCGCCAAGGCGGGTCCCTGGTCGGATGAGTGTTCCGTCTTCATCACCCTCTCGTCAGGAGAAAGAGGCTTGGGGGCGCGATCGAAGGGAAAACGTTTCCCCAGGCCCGGTTTCTTTCCCCCTGGAATCAAAGAAGGGGAAAGTCCCCCTCATCCAGGAAGAAATCGGAAAGATCCTCCCCACCCTCGTGGGCACAGGCCTTACAGGCGGGAGAGGAGGAAAGGGGATACCAAGGCCCCTTCTCGTCCCGGGAGGGGAAAAGAGGGCGCCACCCCTGGATTCTCTCATCTCCAAGCTTCCAGGACAAAAGGACGAGTCGCCCCTCCAGGCGGGCGGGAAACCCGACCTCTCCCTCCCTTTCGTCCAGAAGGAGGACCCCCAAGGCCTCCAGCTCCAGGCGGTATCCCATCCTCCGGTCGTAGAGCCTGGAAAGAGTCTCCACCCTGGAGTCCCGGTCCCCGCCCCAGGCATGGCCCGCCGGAACTCCCAGACCTTCCATGGCCTCTTCCCAGAGGGTCCGGGCCCTTACGAGGTCTTCCACGATGGGCCGCACCAGGGCCAAGGCCCGTTGGGCCAGCTCCAAGGAATAGATGCGAGGGTCCAGGATCATGGTTTCCTCCTCTTCCGAGGCGGCTGTTTGCCGCTTTTTAGGCTCTTCCCGTCCCCCTTTTCAACACCCAATTGGGGACACAGCTCCCGGAGGGGGCACTCCGGACAGGAGGGTTTGCGGGCCTTGCAGTATTTCCGCCCCAGCAAGATCAAGGCATGGCCAAGGAAGGTCCAGGTTTCCCGCGGAAAGAGGGCCTGCAGGTCCCTCTCGATCCGGCCCGGGTCTTTCTCCCGGGAAAGGCCCAACCTGCCGGCCAGGCGCTTGACGTGGGTATCCACCACGATCCCCTCGTTCTTCCCGAACCAGGTCCCAAGGACGACATTGGCCGTCTTCCTGGCCACCCCCGGAAGGGTGACCAGGTCCTCCATGCGGGAGGGGACCCGCCCCTGGAACCGCTCCACCAGGAGGGCCGCTGCCTCCCGGAGATAACGGGCCTTCTGGGAGAAGAATCCCGTAGGGCGGATCAGGGCCTCCACCTCCTCCCGGGAGGCCCGGGCCAGGTCCCGGGGCGTGGGAAACTTCCGGAAGAGTTCCGGTGTGACCTGGTTGACCTTGGCGTCCGTGCACTGGGCCGAAAGGATGGTGGCCACGAGCAACTGAAAGGGATCCTCATGGACGAGGGCGCAATCGGCCCGGGGGAATTCTCTTTCCAGGACTTCCAGGATCGCCGCCGCCCTCTTCCCGGGGTCTTCTTTCTTCATGCCTTCTTCCCTCGCAGGTCCGCAGGAGAGGCCTTCCTACCACCACTGCAGGACCAGGGGCAAGGAGAGATCGAGCTTGCCCTTTCCCGCGGGGCCGAAAGCCTGGGCCGTAAAAAGGAGAGGCCCCGAAAGGGAAGGCGGCAAGGCCAGGGTGGTCTTTCCCCGCCCGTCTTTTCCGGAAAGGCCCAGGGAGAGGGGATAGACTGGGCCCCCTTCCCAGAAGACTTCCCAGGGGCCCCCAAGGAGCGTCCCGGGAAGGAAGAGGGAAGAAAAGGCCCTTCCCGGGCCAGGGGGGCCCGGGGAAAGAAAGAGAAAAGCCGCCCGGCCGGGGGCCAGGCCGCCCCAATCGAAGACCAGCTTCGAGACAGGGTGGAGAAAACGCCCACCCCTTTCCTCCTCCACCTGGATTTCCAGAGCAGGAGGTCCGCAAAGCCCCAGGGCGCAAACCCAGGAATCGGAAGGCCCTCCGGATGGAGATTCCACACCGAAGTGAGCGCCCCTGGTCTTCTGGGAGGACCCCAGGTTCAGGCCGCCGAAACGAGGGATTGCCCCTTTTCCCGCCGTGGAACAAAGCCCCATGGCCCAGCCCTTCCCCGAACCTCCGAAGATCAAGTTGGGCAAAGGCCCAAGGGAGGGGCGGGCCGGCGGGAGGAAGGTCCCTCCCCCGGGATCCAGGGCCAGGCAGGAGAGATTCCCCACCTTTTTGATAAGGAGACCCCGGCTGGAAGCCAGCCCCGAGGCGGCCACCCAGCCATCCAGGTCCGCCTCCCGGGCGGCCACGACGGCGGCCCCCGCCCGGACATCCTTCACCGTCCCGTCGGAACCGTAGACCAGGGCCCGGGCGGGAAGGAAACACAAGTCCCCATCCAGGACTTTCGGTTTGGGGTAGGGTTCGTCAAGAGCAAGGCTGAAGAAGAGATCCCCCTTGGAATCGGCGCAAAAGGCGTCTACGTCCAAAGTGGGACTCCGAAACCCCAGGGCCTTCATCAAAAGGGAGGAGGAAAGGAAGACCTGGGCCCGGCCCTGTCCCTTCCAGCGAAAGAGGTCGGCCGGTCCCAGGTTTCCCACCTTGTGCCCTTCGAAGACGGGAAGCCGGCGCCGGGTGACGCTGAAATAGATTCCCCGCCCCCGTTTCGGGGGAGATCCCTTGGAACCGCCCGGGACGAAGAGGGCGTCGATCTCCCCCACCACGAAGGGATGGGTGTAATCCCCTTTCCCCATGGGATCCCCCCAGAAGGCGTGAAGCGCCCCCAGGGGAAGATACTTCCTTACCGCCAAGGCCCGGGGAGAGCCGGGGAGGGCGAGGGCGACCTCCTGGTCGTCCAGCCGTCCCAGGGGCCCGAAGCCCTTCCAAGTGGCCAGAACCTGGGGTTGGGCGGGGACGAAGAGCAAGGCCCGGGACTGGGCGGCAGAAGGAGTTCCCAAGCCCAGGAGAAGAAGCCAGGGGATCCACCTTTTTTTTCGTCCCGCCATGAGCCTCCGTGGGGGGGATTCCCCAGGTGAGTCACACCAGGGCCTTTTCCAGTCTTTTGCGGAAGGACTCGAAAGGCTGGACGCCTGCGATCCGGTCCAGGACCTTGCCTCCAACCAGAAGGAGAGTGGTAGGGATTCCCTCGACACGAAACTTTTCCACCAGGGAGGGATTCTGATCGGCGTCCACCACAAGAACTTTCAACCTCTGGCCCAGTTCCCGGGCGATCCGGTCGAGAACGGGCTTCAAGGCGCGGCAGGGAGGGCACCATTCGGCGGAAAAAGTGAGAAGGAAAGGCCCCTCCTGGGTGGAAAGGGCCCGCTCGAGGGATTCCCCACCTGTCGGACGGGCCTGGTAGGCGGCTTCCTCGAACACTTTCTCGAACCTCCCGGCAAAAGACGAAGAAAGGCAAGTTACGAAAGAAAAACCCTGTGGGCCCTGTCCCACCAGGGACTTGGATCCACGGAAAGATGTTACGATCTTTTTGGCGCAGCCGGACCCCGGTCCTCAGGAAAAAAACGCAGGTGCTCCAAACCGAAACAAAAGACGAGATCCAGCCATGATGGTCCCTTCCTTACGTTCCCTTCTCTTCCTTGCCATGCTCGGATTTCCGGTCCCCATCCTCCAGGCCCAAGCCGACGGGGCCCAGCCGCAGGAAAAGGAAAGGCACCCCGGGGGGGACCTTCCGGTCCAGGACCAAGGAGAGATCCAGAAGATGGAAAGCCTCCAGGGGCCGGAGAACATGAGCGTCCATGCCTTCACCGACCCCGACCCCCTGCCCCGGGGCGGGTCGGGAACCATCTATATCCTTCTCAGTGTGGGGAAAGGCCGTTTCCTTACCCGGGGCCCGGGGGAGACCTTCGTGAAGCCCCCCGCCAAGGCGGGGCCCCTTTCCCTGGGAAAGGTGCAATGGCCTCCTTCCTCGGGGAATTTCCGCCATCCCGAAACAGGGAGGGTGGTTCCCGGGTGGACGGGCCAGGTCTTCGTGAAGATCCCGGTCCTGGTCTCGCGGGATGCCCCCTTTGGGCCGGTCTCCTTCAAGATCGACTTCCAATTCCGGGTGCTTTCCGTCCGCCCCCCCGTCGCGGGGATGGTGAACGTGGACCCCATCCAGTTTCTTGCCAACGTGGGGCCTCCTCTCCCCCAGGTCACTTTCCCGGAGAAACCCATTTCCTCCGCGCCCCCGGCGGGACCCGCGCCGGTGAAGAAGGAGCGGGGGGAAAACCCGAGACCCGCCCGAAAGGATTCACCGGCGGTTCCCCGGAAAGAAGAGACAGGGAGGGTCCTCCCTGCTTCCCGTGAAACATCCCGGCCGGGAGCGGAAGGAGGCGCCGTGGGGGAGGATTCGCCGCTTCTTCCGGAAACAGGAGGGATTCTTGCGAGTGCGCCCCTGGTATTCGGGGCGGCGGGCCTGTTGGTCCTGATCGCCCTCCTCCTTCTCTTCAAAGGCGGCAAGTCCCGCTGAATGGGAGGGATCCCCCGATATCAGGCCTTGCGGAATCTCAATAGTTTCTCCTCTTCCGCCTCCGGCCCGGACGGCCCCTCCTTCCCTTTTTCCGCCTTCCGCTCCCGGAACCGTCTCTTTCTCCCCTGGGACGGGGGAGGCCGGCCTTTCCCTCTTCTTCCCGGCCCGAAAGGATTCCCTCCATCTTGTAGAGTTCCCCCTCGGGGGGAACCGCTCCGTTCCATTCCCCGCAAAAGAGACACCTGGACCGGGAGGAGGAGAGTCTCTCGGCGCAGGTGGCCGTGCAATCCACCGTATCGGGGTGGATGTCGCAGGGGATCCTTTGTTTGTAGGGCTCTCCACGGCAGGCGGGGCTGAAACAGGGACGCACCACTTCGATCACGGCTGATCCTCCCAGGATTTCCAGATTTTCCGGTAGAGGCCCGGGACCCTGTCCCCCCTTTGGGGGAGTTCCCTTTCCGCCGATTCCACCAGGGAAAGGTCCAGAGTTCCAACGAGCAGGCCTTCTTCCACGGGATCCAGCTCCTCCAGCACATCCCCCCAGGGGGAGACCAGCCTGGAGGAACCGGCGAACCGGGTGGTCTTGCCCGAGACGGGACTCTTGTCCATGCCGGACCTCCCCGCCGCAAGAAGAAAGCACTGGTTTTCCAAGGCCCTCGCCCGGGTCAGGAGGTGGAAGTGGTTCCGCCTGGCCAGGGGCCACTGGGCGGGCACCAGGAGAACCTGGACCTTCCGGGGGTAGAACCACCGGGTGAGTTCGGGGAAACGGAGGTCGTAGCAGACCACCATCCCCATCCTCCCGAGGCGGGTCTCCAGGAAAAAAGGAGCGTCTCCCTGGGAGAAGACCCGGTCTTCCCCTGCCCGGCGAAAGAGATGGATCTTCCGATACCAGCCCAGGTTCCGGCCCCGGTCCAGGAGAAAACCGGCGTTGAAGACCCGTCCTCCCTCTTCCAGGGCCGTGCTTCCCCCCACGAGGAGGTTCAGTTCCGCGCTGAGGCGGCCCAGTTCTTCCTGGGCCCGGGAGGCTTCCGCCAGGATCCCCTCTTCGCCCGGGGCGGGGAACGAGGTGGCCCACATCTCGGGAAGGAGGGCCAGGCGGGCGCCCCGGCGGGAGGCTTCCCGAAGGAGGTCTCCTGCTATCGCCAGGTTGGCCTCAGGGTCACATCTGCGAACATCCCATTGGAGGGCGGCGACGGTGTAGGGGGAAAGGTTCATGACCGCAAAAAAGATACCGGCGCGCCCGGGAGTCCACCATCGTCCTCCCTCCCGGGACCGCGCCGGCAGGAAAACCTAGGAACTTTTTCTCTTCGGCCCTGGAAAGGGCCCTCTCAGTCCAGGATCAACTCGGGCCTGGGCAAAGGAGTTTCCCCTCCATGAACCTTGGCCAGGAGGTTCTTGCTGGGCTTGAAGACCACCGTCCCCTTGTCGGGGACCACCACGCTCTCTCCCGTCTTGGGATGCTTGTAGGCCCGTCCCTTCCTGGTCCGGCTCTCGAAGGTCCCGAAGCCCTTCACCGCCACCTTCCCCTTGTCCCGGAGGAGGTCCGTGATGACCCGGAGCACGGCGTTCACGGTCCGCATGGCCCGTTTCCGCGAAATGCCGAGTTTTTCCGCTACCGTGTCGGAGAGTTCCGCCTTGTTGGCCCACCCGCAACACCAATCACGGGTGCCGCAATCCTGGGGCCCGGACTCCCGGGACAGGCCCTCTCCCCCCGGAACGGCGGACTTTTCTAGGCAGGTATCCTTTACGGTCGTTCTTCCCGAAAGGACCATGGGTCCATTCTGGCTGGTATGCGCCATTTCCCCTTTTCCTCCTGTGCTGCAGCGCCGTCCCCTCCCGGGGACTCTCCCGTATTTTTCCCTTTTCCCTTTGCCGCCGCAGCGCCCGAATCAGGTGGTCTGGATCTTCTCCAGCAAGGTGTCCTCCACCTTCTTGGCCACCTGGTTCAGATACCTGCAAACCACCGAATCCGGAAAGGAGAGCAGGTAAGGGGTTCTCCTCTGGACGGCCTTGTTCACGGCCGGATCCTCGGGGAGAAACCCGAGAAGTTCGATCTCGAGGCCCAGGAACCTGTTGGTGCATCCCCGGAGTTTCTTGAAAACCGCTTCCGCCTCCTCCATGGAAAGGACCCGGTTCACCAGCAGGTGGAGGCCCCCCTTGTATCCTTCCGTGGTGATCACCTTCATGATGCCGTAGGCGTCGGCGATAGCGGCGAAGTTGGGCGTGCAGACCACCAGGGTGTGATCGGAGATCTTGATGAAGTCCGTCACGGACCTGGAGATGCCCGCCGCCGTGTCGATGATGATCACGTCCACCCAGGGGGTGAGACTGAGCACGGCCTGCAGGATCTTCTCCCTGCCCTCTTCGTCCAGGTTGGCCATCTCCGCCACCCCGGATCCGCCGGAGATCATCCGCAGGCCTTCAGGGCCCTGGACGATCACCTCTGGAAGGTCCACTTTCCCTTCCACGTAATCGGAGAGGGTCTTTTCCGGCCTGGACCCGCAGAGGATATGGGCGTTGGCCAAGCCCAGGTCCGCGTCCAGGATGAGAGTCCTTCTCCCCCCCCTGGCCAGGGATGTCGCCAGGTTGACCGCGAAGGATGTCTTTCCCACCCCTCCCTTACCCGAAGTCACCGAAAGGATCTGGGCCATTTCCCCACGCCCTTTTCCAATGAAGCCTTTTCCCCAGGAAACCACCTGGCTCGGTCGATTCTGCGATCAACCAGGCACTTGGATTGTCGGAATCTTTCCTCCCCGACTTTGAACAACTTGTCTTGCCCAAGGACAGGGAGAGGGCCAAATCGGGACAATTTTCCGGGATCCCTCCTCCCCGGGATCCATCTTTCCCCCTCTTGATCTTTTTCCCCCGCCCCTCTATAGAAGGGCCCTGCGTGGCTGGGGACGTAGCTCAGCTGGGAGAGCGTGGCGTTCGCAATGCCAAGGTCGTGGGTTCGAATCCCATCGTCTCCACCAGCCCTAACCCCTTCGAGAAAGAGGGGTTACATATTCATTCCAGGAAGAAGGCGATCCTCCTTTCCAGGGCCCTTTCGCAGACTTTGCAGTAGGTCCTCTCCTCCGGGGAGAAGGCGTACATCAGGCAATGCATGGAGGGCCGGTAGAGCCCCTTGGAGGCATACCCGGCTCCTTCGAAGGCCCCGATCTTGTTCCAGTAGGGGCACTTTTTCAGAAAGGCCCGGAGGGCCTTTCTGTGGGCGGCCTTCATGGCTTGCAGATCCTTGGCCAGGGCGGCCCTCTCCCTGCCCCGCGCTCTTCCCAGGGCTGCCTGGACCTTCCTTTCCCGGGCCAGGAACTCTCTTTGAAGGGCCTCGTATTTTTCCTTGCCCCAGGGGGTGGGAATCGGGGTTCCCGGCTCCACCAGGTCCTTCCATTTCAACCGGGCCGGATCCAACAGGGCCGTGATGTTCGGTTCCCTGGGCTCCACCCCGGGAGGGTAGAAGTCGTTGTACGCCACCCGCGAGGAATAGTATTCATCGGCCAACCCTCCGAAGGAGTGCCCCAGTTCGTGGAGGAAGACCCGGTCCTGGTCGGGTCCGTCGGCGGCGAAGAGGCAATAGAGGTTGTAGATCCCCCCGCCGCCGTAGCGTTTCTTGTTCACAAGGATGGCCAGGGTGTCCCAGGGGACGGCGGCGGCCACTTCCTGGACGGCCCGGTTGTCGAAGGTGAGGCAATACCTGGGAAGGCCGAAAGCGCAGTGCCCGGCACCCAGGGAGGTGTCCCGCCAGATCCCCCGGTCCGGCTGGTCGCAACCTTCCTGCCGGGAGGGCCGGAAAGCGGCCCAGACATTGATCCGGTCCTTGTGGCGCGAGAAGGGCGGCTGGGAGAGAAGATACCCCGCAAACCGTTCCACGTCCTTTTTGAACTTCCCGGCCTGGTCCGCCTTGTAGCCCTCTCCGAGGAAGGCCACGTCCAGGCAGGCATGGGGATCCCCCGCCCGGAGCACGGGGAAGGAGACCACCCCCAACCCCGGTTTCTCCCGGTGGATGTTCCGGTCCCCCGGGTCCAGGAGGGTCTGGAAAAGGGGGCGGAGTTTCCCCCTGGGATCCCTGGCCGAGAGCAGAAAGAGGACCTTCTTTTTCGGCATGGGAAGGAGAAAGGATTCGTGGAAGACCCTCCCCCGGCCGTCCAGGGCGGGGCGTGTGGTCTTGTATTCCCCGAATAGGCTGTTGAAGCCCCGGGAGAAGAGGAGCTTCCCCGAGGCGGGATCCCGCACTTCCGCCCGATACCGGCCCTGGTCCAGGGGGTCAAGGAGGCCGTGGAAGGAGCCGGCCCATGGACCCTGTTTCCAGAGGGCGTCCAGGTAGATCCTTTCGGACCTGGCGCTCCCGCAATGGTCGTAATCCACACGAAGGGTGGCGTCCCGGAACCAATCTCCGAACCTCGGGGCGTCTTCCCTGGGGTAGACTGGGGATGCGAGAAACAGGAGAACCGCCAAAGAAGCCCCGGTTTTCATGGGTTCCTGCCTTTCTTCCCTCTTCCCTCGCCTTCTCGGTTTCCTTTTCCTTCTTTCTTTCCCCCAACCGGCGGCAGGTAGAGGTCCAGCTCCCCTCCCGCCAGGGAAAGGGGGCCCTGGAGTCCCTTCCGGGCCGCCAGGTCCCTGAGAAAGCCCGATCTTTCCCCGCCTTTCACGAGAATTCCTCCGAACCGGAGCCCGTCGGGGTCGGGGGAAGGGGGCAACTCCGAGGGTCCAAGGACGTTCCAGAAGATTCTTCTCCGGGAATAGAAGGCCAAGGGCGGGAGGAAGGGAGTCTCGCAAAGCAGGTAGGCCTTGTAGGGGACCTTGGCCCTCAAGACCTGTCCCGCCTTCTCGAACCTGTCGAGCCCGGGCTCCACGAGAGCCCAGCGGCGCCGGCTTCGATATCCACCCCATAGAAGGGAAAAGACCAGGAAAACCAGGGCCGAAAAGCGGACCAGGGCGGCCTTGGAGGGAAAGGCCCGGAGAATCCGGCCCGCCAGGTATGCCGTCCCAAGGCCCAGGCCGGGGGCGAAATAGATCTGGAGATAGTCGTGCTCGAAGGCGGCCTCCACGAAGAAAAGGGAGATGCACGCTCCCAGCAAAAGAGGGATCCAAAGGAGAAGGGCCTCCCAGGGCGCCTGTTTCCGCCAGGCGTCCCGCAGGGCCAGGAAGGCCCCCGCCCACCCAAGAAGGCTCAAAGGAAGGGGAATCCCTTTCCAGTTCCACCTAGCCACCTGGAGAAAGACTTCCCCCAGGGAGAGGGTCTTTCCGTGGAGGGTCAGGGCCCCGCCGAAGAAGGAACTCCTCTTGGCGAGAGGAGCCCACAGGTCTCCCCCGGAACCCCGGCCGGCAAGGTAGACCTGGAGGAGAAGGAGACAGAAACAAACCAACCAGGTCCCCCAGATGGCCAGGGCCCCTTTTTTCCCCCTCCTTCCCGGCGCCAGGAAGGCCCAGAGCCCCAAGGGAAGGGCGATCACCAGGGCGGCCCAATCGAAGAGACACCCCAGGGCGACGAAGAAGCAGGCCCCGAGGAGATCCAATGTCCGGCCCTTGCGCCGCCAGCGGGCGGCCGCCCAGGCCCCCCCGGCCATGGAAAGGAGAAGTCCCGGCCCGTGGGGGTCCACCAGGGTGCCGTAGAAGGACCAGATCGGGGTGCTCACCGCCAGGAGGACCCCGAAGAGAGCCAGCCAAGGCGAGTCCCAAAGGAAACTCCCGGCGTAGAGGTAGAAGAAAAGGGCCGCCAGCAGGGAGAGGGCCAGGCCCGGGCCACGGGCCTGGAGCGGCCCTTCGCCGAAGAGGGAGAAGACCCCCGCAAGGAGGAAGCCCACCATGGGGGGATGATCCAGGTAGAGCCTGGGATGGGCGGCCGGGGGCCCGGACTCGATGGAGAGGGCC
>JALUZX010000582.1 GCA_027011425.1 Planctomycetota bacterium | reverse complement strand
CTCCTTGGGGTTCCCGTGGGGGGGCGCCCCTTGGATTGCGGAATTCCGGATGGATACCTGGAGACCTGGAGGACCTTGCTGGGCCCGGACCGTCCTTCCTGGTGGCCGGGTTGACCCGGAGCGGCCCCCCGCGGCGGGTCAGAGCGGCGCGCCCTCCTTCTCTCCCTCCCTGGTGAGCATCCACGCTTCGTCCCGGGTGATCACCTTCCGGGCCAGGAGCTTTTCCAGGCTCGCCTCCATGGAGCACATCCCCAGCCCCTTGCCCCGTCTCATGAGGGCCGGAAGGTCCTGGAGGTTTCCTCGGCGGAGGGCGTCCTTGACGGAAGGGGAGGCCAGGAGGACCTCCACGGCCAGCACCAGCCCCGTCCCGAACCTCCTTCTCAGAAGGGCCTGGGCAACGACGCCGTTCAGGTGCCAGGAGAGGATGGTCCGGGCCAGCTCGGCCTGGTCCTCCGGGACCAGGCCCAGGAATTTCTCGAGAGCGGAAACAGTCCGGGCCGAGGAGACGGCGGCGAAGACCAGGATTCCGGCGTTGGCCGCCTCGAGCACGGCCTGGACGGTCTCCCTGTCCTGGACATCTCCCACCAGGAGGACGTCCGCTCCCAGCAGGAGGGCCTCCCGGGCGCCGGCGGCCATGCTCTCCACGTGGATTCCCACCTCGCGCTGGTGCACAAGGCCGGGACCGTTTTCGGTGTGCAGGTATTCGATAGGGTCCTCCACGCAGACCACGTGGCGGCCCGCCCGGGCGGCTTCGGCCACCAGGGCTGCCAGGGTCGTGGTCTTGCCCGAGCCGGTGGGGCCGGCAAGAAGGGTGATGCCCGAGGGCCTGTGGGCCAGGGAGACCACGCAGGCCGGGAGCCCCAGCTCCTCCAGGCCCGGGACCTCGTCCGGAATGGGGTGGAAGACCCCCCCAAGGCCCTGGGAGTGGCGGAAGATATGGGCTCCGAAACGCCTTCCCCCGGAGTCCTCCACCACCAGGTCCACCTGGCCCTCACGAAGGAGCTTGTCCCTCTCTTGGGGAGAGGCCAGGTCCTCCAGCAGGAACTTCACGTCCTTCTCCCGGAAGGGCTCTTCCTCGGAGGGCACCAAGGAGCCCTGGACCCGGTAGAGGGGAGGGGAACCGACCTTGAGCATGAGGGAGGATGCTCCCATGCGAAACATCCCGGACAGGAGAGAATCGAGTTCGGCGACCATGATCAGACTCCCGCCCCGGCGGCGCCCAGGGACTCGATGCGTTTGAGAAGACGGCCCTTGTCCTGGGCCGCTTCGAATGCGTCCTCGAAGGAGATCTTCCCCTGGAGGAGGAGTTCGGTGAGGGATTCGTCCATGCCCACCGACCCGCTCTCCCTCTCGAGCTGGAGAAGGAGGCCGAGCTGGTCGGTCCGGCCTTTCCGGATCTCATCGGATACGGAAAGCGTATTGACAAGGATCTCCAGGGCCAGGACCTTTCCCGTTCCCTCCCGGGCGGGGAGGAGGCGCTGGGCCAGGACGGCCCTCAATGTGGAGGCCAGGATCCTCCGGGCCTCGGCGCCGCCGGCGCCGGGGAATGCCTTGAAGATCAGCTCCAGGGTATGGGTGGCGGTGGGGGCGTCCAGGGTGGCCAGGACCAGGTGGCCCGCCTCGGCGGCTTCCAGGGCGGCCAGGAAGGCCTCCTTGTCGGGGATCTCCCTGGTGGCGATCACGTCGGCGTCCTCCCGGGTCGCCGCCCTGAGGGCCTCCGGAAAGGTCCGGACGTCCCTGCCCACCACGCGGGAGAGAACCGTGCCCTTTCCCTGGGGAAGGCTCATCTCCAGGCTCTGGTCCAGGACCACGGCGGCCACCTGGTGCTCCCGGCACACGTGGGCCACCATGGCGGCCAGGGTGGTGGACCGGCCGTGGCCGGAGGGGCCCGTGATCAGGACCAGGCCTCTTCCGGGGTGGAGGAAGTCCGCCACGATGGGGGGGTGGCCCAGTTCCTCGAAGGAGGGAACCTTGGTGGGGGCCAGGTGGACGGCCAGGGCCAGTCC
>JALUZX010000581.1 GCA_027011425.1 Planctomycetota bacterium | reverse complement strand
GGTAGGGGATGATCGGGTAGTGGACCCGCCAGCGGAACCGCTTCCAGCCCGTGCCCACCGTGTCGACGCCCATGAGCTTGCCGTTGGAGACGGCGTAGAGATTGGAAGGCACGGTGAGCCAGACCTCGGCTGTGGACTTGTCGCCGAGCCTGTCCTTGCAGGGCCACCAGTTCTTGGCGAACCAGGGTTCGCTCAAGCTCCAGACGATGGGGCGGCCGCGGTGGGTGTAAAACCCGAAACAACCCCACCCGCTGTTGCGGGGCCTGCCCCGGTAGGCCACGGTGAGGGTGAAGGTCTGCCCCTTGGAGTATGTCTTGTCCAGGGTGATCCGGATCCGGTTGGCGGGCCTGGAGAAGCCCACCGACCTTCCCCCCATCTTCACCGAGGAGACGGTCATGTTGGAGAGGAGGTCCAGGTAGACCGTCTTCAGGGAGGAGACCAGGCTCTTGGCGGTCATGGTGTTGGTGCCCGAGAGGATCTTGGCGGAGGGGTCCACCTTGATGTCCAGCTTGTAGTGCTGGACGTCGAAGGTGGAATTCTGGGCCGCCGCGGGGAGGGCGGAAAGGAGAGGAAGAAGGGCCAGCGTGAAGGGGCGCATGAAATGCCTCCTGGGTTGGGGATGGATGAGAAAGCTCGATTGTGCGGGAAAACACACCTGGCTTTGCGAGGCAGGTGTGAAAGGAAAGTCATTTCCTTATCCAATGTAGGACCTCTTCCCTCCCGGGGCCAACCCCGCCGCGGGGAAGGTGGTTCGAAACGAGACGGGGCTCCCGGCGCGGTTCCGCCCGTTTCGGCCGGCATCGCTATTCCCGGCGGTTTTTTTCGGGGCCTTTCTCAGCGGGATTCAACCCCATGGGGTGGGTGTAGAGGGGGGATTGAATTTCGGGAATCCGCTTTTGATATTCCGCCGGAGTGACGCTCGTCTTCCACCCTCCCGTCAGCCCCACAAGGCCCGTGACCCCGGCGTAGATGGCCAGGGCCAGGAGCACCCCCAAGGCGGGGCGGAGGATCGGCGCCCTTCCCCCGGGGAGGGCGAGGGCCAGGCATTCTTTTTCGGGGCAGGCGGCTACGCAATCCTGGCAGGCCGTGCACTCCGGGGAGGTCACCCGGGTCTCTTGGTGGACCTTCAGCCTTGCCGGGCAAGCCTGGGTGCAGGCCAGGCACTGGGTGCACTTCGACTCCCTGCGGGTGATCTTCCAGGGGGAGAAGATTCCCAGGATCCCCAGGAGGGCCCCGTAAGGACAAAGATACCGGCACCAGAAGTCCCGGATCGCCAGGGACGCCAGGACCAGGAAGGCCAGGACCAGGAGGGTCAGGTTGGAAGGGCGGGCGAAGAAGAGCCACATCTTCACGTCCACCACCCGGGCGTAGGGGCTGTCCAAAAAGGCCGCCACGTCGGCGGCGGACATTTGGAACCAGATCGCCCAGGCGAAAAAGCCAAGAAGGAGGAACTTGATTCCCCGGAGGGGGAGGTCCGCGGCCTTGGGTAGGCGGAGGGTTCCCCCGAAGAGCCGGGCCCCGGTCCGTCCCAGGAGTTCCGAGAGAAGCCCCGCGGGACAGAGGTGGGAGCAAAAAGACCGGGGCAGGGCGAAGGACATGACCAGGATGCCCAGGAAGATGGCCAGCCCCGCCGGGTGGACCGGGTCGACCCGGCCCGTGTTGATGAGATGGCGCAGGGCCAGGAAGGAGTTGATGGGGAGAAAGGCCTCCACCCCCGGAGGCCGGGGCACAGAGGGAGGCCGGCCCTCCAGGTAGGGGAGCACCCAGAGGGTGAACTGGCCCCCGATGAGGAGGACCACCAGAAAGGCGGCCCACTGGAGGAGCCGCCTGGACCGGAGAACCTTGGGGATTTCGGCCATGGGGGGATTCTTGGGCGGAAAGGCCCCCGGGCACAAGAGGGCGTTGCGGGCCCGGAAACCCGAACTCCGGCGCCTCGCTCAGGGCTCGATGCCCGCGGCGCGCATGGCGGCGTTGAGGAAGGGCATGAAGGCGGCGGTGACGGCCTTGTCTCCGGCCTTGGTGGGGTGGGAGTCCGTCCCGGACCGGTATTCCTTTTTGAGCATGTTCGGCTCGACCGGGTCGTCCGGCGGGTTGGCCAGGATGTCGAAGAAGTCGAAGGCGATCACGTTGGGAAGTTTGGCCGAGTATTCATACTTGAGCCAGTTGGCGAGCCTGCGGGCCCGGGCGGCGTTGGCCTTGTTGGTGGCCGCCGGGTTCAAGGGCGGCGTGGTAAAGGGCACGAAGAGGACCTCCGGGTGGGCCTTGAAGGTGGGCAAAAGGCTCAGGTAGTCCTTCTTGAACTCTTCCAGCCGGGCCTCGCTCTCGATGTTGGAATTGGGGAAGCAGGACTTGAAGGCGATGATGTCGTGGTGTTCGCCCGGTTTTTTCAACTCCCAGGTATACATGACCTGGAAATACTTGGGGGTGTTGAAGTTCGTCGGCCAGTCGGGGATGTCCGTGTGGTCGCCGATGACGTATCCGTCCACCTTGCCCTCGGCGTAGAACATGTCGAAGGGCATGTAGTTCTGCTTGTAGAGTTCCACGATCAACGGGCCCCGGATCCACAAGTGTTGCCCCACCGAATGGTGGATGAAGAAGAAGTTGTAGCGCCTGCTCACGGGGGGGGTGGAGGTCCAGGGAGACTTGACGCCCAGAGTGAGGGCCCAATTTCTGCTGTTGGCCGGGTTTGTGGCGTCCTCCACGACCACGTGAAAGACGAACTTGCCTTCCGCCTCGGGCCGGCCCTGGATCTCTCCCGTGTTCTCGTCGAGGGTGAGGCCCTGGGGAAGGGCCCCGGAGACCAGTTTGAAGTGGAAAGGCCCCGGGCTCTGGGGGGTGTTCAGCCTGGTCCAGTAGTTCCAGTTCTTGTGGGCCTCCTTCAAGGTCGCCGAGGATTGCTTGAGAGGCGGCGGCTGGGAACCCCCTCCCCCGCCTCCGCATGCCGGAAGAAGGACCGGGAGAAGAAGGGGGAGAAGGGCAAAGGCTTTTCGAAAATTCATGGACCTTTTCCTGAAGTCGGGGAGTAGATGTCGCCCGCCGGGCGGGAGAATTCCATTCAAGGTTACCCCATTTTTCCTCCAGGGGAGCGCCCTTACCCGCGGAGCACCAGGACCGATTCGGGCCGGATCCATGCCAGGTATTCCGTTCCGGGACGGAAGCCCTCCCTCCCCCGGAGGCGTTCCACCTCTTCCCGGGAGAGATGGGCCGTGAGCCTGGGCCCGGATGTGGTGATCTCCGCCTTGGTGTAGCCTCCCCGGTCCTCCACCCGTTCCAGGCGGGCCTCCAGCAGGACCCCCCCGCCGGCGGGCGGGGAACCGCCCGCCGGCAGAAGCCGCACCTCCTCGGGTCGGACGGCGACGGTCAGGGTTCCCTCGGCCTCCACCGGAAGGGGAAGGCGGACCCCGTCCAGGAGAAGGAGGCTCCCGCCGTCCTCCACGTCCCGGACGGCCCGCCCGGACATGATGTTTTCGCAGCGCATGAATCGCGCCGCGAAAAGGGTCTCGGGCCTGCGCAGGAGTTCCCCCATGGGGCCTACCTGGAGGAATTTGCCCTTTCCCATGAGCCCGGCCCGGTCGGCCACCCCGAAGGCCTCCTCCAGGTTGTGGCAGACGTAGACCATGGTGAAGCCCAGCTCCCTTTTGAGTTCCCGCAGGTCCTGGATCACCTTTTCGCGGGTGGCCTCGTCCAGGGCGCTCACCGGTTCGTCCAGGAGGAGGAGGCCCGGCTTGCGGACCAGGGCCCGGGCCAGGGCCACCCTCTGACGTTCCCCGCCGCTCAACCCCGTCACGTCCCTGGACAGGAGAGAGCCGATTCCCAGGAGGTCCGCCGTCCTCGCCGCCGTCTTCCGACCTTCCTCCTTTTCCGCCCGGCCTTTCCCCAGGCCGAAGAGGATGTTCCCCTCCACCGAAAGGTGGGGAAAGAGGGCATAATCCTGTGGAACGTAACCGATCCCGCGCTTGCCGGGTGGAAGGGAAGTCACGTCCCTTCCGCCGATGAGGATTCTTCCCGAGAGGGGCCGCAGGAGCCCGCAGAGGCACTCCAGAAAGAGGGTCTTCCCCGAGCCGGGCGGGCCCAGGACCACGAAGGATTCCCCCTCCTCCACGGCCAGGTCCAGCTCCCCGAGTTCGAAGGAGCCGATCCGGAATCGGAGTCCCCGGACCTCCAGGCTCACCGGAAGAGGGCCTTTCCCGTGAGGATCCGGACGGCCAGGAGGGCCGCGGCGGCCACGGCGATCAAGAGGAGGGAGACCGCCAGGGCGACCTCCAGGTGGCCGATGGACTGTTCCAGGAAGACCGTGGTGGGGAGCACCTCCGTCCTTCCCCGGAAGGATCCCACGAAGATCATGAGGGGCCCGAAGATCCCGAAGGCCCGGGCCCAGGTGAGGATGCCCCCGGCCAGGACCCCGTTTCGGGCCAGGGGGAGGGAGACCCGGAAGAAGGCGCCCCACCGGCTCGCGCCGAGGGTGAGGGCCACTTTCTCCAGGCGGGGGTCGATCTCGTCGAAGGCGGCCTTGACCGTGCGGATGGCGTAGCTGGCCGAGACCAGGAACTGGCAGAGCACGATTCCCCTCGGCTGGAAGACGAAGGTGAGGCCCGTGTTCTCGATCCAGCGGCCCAGGGCGGTCTGGGAGAAGAAGACCAGGAGCGTGAGGCCCGCCACCAGGGGAGGGAAGACGATGGGAAGGTCCACCAGCGTGTCCGCCAGGATTCTTCCCGGAAAAGAATACCGGCTCAGGGCATATCCCATGGGAAGGGCGAAGAGCAGGGAGAGGACCACCGTGGCGCAGGAGGTCCAGAGGCTCAGCCAGAGAGCGTGGAGGATGTTGGGATCGGAGAAGACCGTCTTCACCGCCGGGGCGTCCACGTAGAGGACGTCCGCCAGGAGGAGCAGGGCGCCGCCCCCGAGAAAGAGGGCGAGAAAGAGGAAGATCGTGGCCGTGAAGAACCTGTCTTCCAGTCCCCGGACGGCGGGCGCTTCGTTTCTTTCCATCTCGAGCCCCTCAAAACCCTTGGAACGCGGCTTTTCCCGGGGGAGAAGCGGCCAGCCGGAGAAGCCGGCGGGCCAGGGCCGGGCGCTTGGAAAAGGAGAGGAGGGCCAGGTCGATGGTGGAGGCCGTGCCGGCAGGGGGAGGGATGGGAATGGCCCGGCCGAAGCGGGAGAACTGCCCGGCCGTGGCGTCCCAGACGATCACCGCGTCCAGGGCGCGGGCCCGGACCTGGAGGGCGAGTTCGTTTACGGTAAGGGAGAAAAAGGTGACCTTCTCCTTCACCTTCTCCCAGGGGATCCCCGCCTTGGCGAAGACCTTCCTGGAGAGCTTGCCGATGGCGCAGGCCCTCGGGTTCCCGAGCCCCAGGCGGACCTTCCCCCGCACCAGGTCCTCCAGGGTCTTTACGGCCGCCGGGTTCCCCTTGGGGACGAAGATCACCGGCCTCCACGCGTGGAGGGTCTCCCTGGCCGCGACCAGCCCGGCCGCGGCGGCCTGGTCCACGTAGCGGGCGTCGCCGGGCATGAAGAGATCGCCCTGGGCGTGAAGCTTCAACCGGGAGAGGAGAACCTCCGAACCGGCGTAATCGGCGCTCACCTTCACGGGAAGGCGGCTTTCGAAAAGGGCGATGAGCTTTTCCGCCGGGTCCCTCAGGCCGGCGCCGCAGTAGAAGACGATGGGGGTCCTCCCGGCGGGGGCGCTCTTCCCGCAACCCGGGGGAAAAAGGAGGAGAAGGACCGCCGGGAGGAGAAGGATGCGGGTCATTTCACGTAGCCGTGGGAGGCGAAGGCCTTGGGGCCCGTCTTCCGCGCGATTTCCATGAACCGTTTCACCAGGTCCGGACGCTTGGAGTAATCGAGACCGATCACGTGGACCCGGATCTCGTGGTCGTATTCGTAGGGAGTCGGCACGATCTCCGTCTTCTTCCGGAAGAGCCAGGCCACGCCGTTCCACATGATCACGGCGTCCACCACCCCCGTAACCAGCAGGGTGCCCAGGCGGCTGTGGCCCTTTGTGAGGCGGTTGCCCACGTTTTTCATGACGGCCTTGTAGATCCCCTTTTTCTTGAGAAGGCGCTCCACCATCTCTCCGCAGGTGGAATACCTGGGGTTGCTGAGGGCCACCCTCAGGCCGGGGCGGGCCAGGTCATCCAGGCTCTCGATTTTCTTGGGATTCCCCTTGGCCACCACCAGCACGGGCGCCACGTAACCGACCTGCACCGAGTCGGCCAGGGCCCCGGCTTGCCTGGTGTAGTCCAGGTAGGGGTCGTGGGTGACCAGGATGTCCCCCACGCTCTTGGTCTTGACCTGGGGCAGGAAGTTCTCGCTTCCCGCGATGGTCATCTCCACGTGGGCTCCCGTGGCCTTTTCGAAGTCCCGGACGATCTCCCGCACGGGTTCCACGAAGGAACTGCCGCAGAGCAGGACCAGGTCGGGTTTGCGGGCCCCGCAGGAGAAAAGAGGAAGGAGGGGAAGAAGGAGGGCCGTGCCCCGGGCGAACCCAAAGATCTTTCGCTTCATGGCGTTCTTTTTCCTCCTTTCTCCGGGCTTTTCAAGGGCCGCCTTGCGGTGGGACCGCGGGGAAGGAAGTCCTTTACCGGAAATACCGGCGGCAAAGGATGGTCCGGTCTTTTTTGTGGATTTCTTCCACCTTCTTGGCGTCCCTGTCGGCCTGGGCGGTGCCGTCCAGGACGCGGAAGGCCCAGTCCAGGGCCCCCCGGACCGGCTCGGGGGGGGAGTCGGGAAGGCTGAAGTAGCGCCACCTTCCCTCTTTCCTCTGCCGGACCAGCCCCGAGGAGAGCAGGAGGGACATGTGCTTGGAGATGGTCGAGGGGGCCAGGTCCAGGAGGGCGATGAGCTGGCAGAGGCAGAGTTCCCCCCGGCGAAGGGCAAGGAGCGCCCTCAGGCGGGTGGGGTCGGAGAGGGCCTTGGCGATCTTGAGGAAGGCATCCATGGGGCTATGAGACCACCCATGGAAGGACCGGGCAAGGATCCATGTGGGGGCCGCCGGAGTCGTTGTCGGCGTTTTCCTCCCCGTGAAGGGTCCGCCGGAGCATGGGTCGCCGGAGGCGACCCATGCGAACGTCGGACATGGAAGGATCGTGGACGAGTCGAAGGATCCCAGGCTCTTGGGTGACCCCTGCACGACCGTCGGGACGTCGCTTCGCTCCGTCCCTCGGGCGTGCTCTTCACTGGATTTGGGGGCGAACGCCGGCCCGGGATGGTTCCGGGAATTCCGAATGATCGTCCCCGCCACCAAGGGGGGTATCA
>JALUZX010000580.1 GCA_027011425.1 Planctomycetota bacterium | reverse complement strand
CAGGGTAAGAAGGGAGGCGGCGAAGAGGGCCCCCGCCATGGGCAGGTGTCTTTTCCGGTAGACAGGAATCGGAGCGAAGAGGCAGGCCGCGCCGAGAACGAGGAAGACGTTGCAGAGGTTGCTCCCCGCCACGTTTCCCAGCGCCATGGCGGGATGGCCGTGCAGGGAGGCCGCCACGGAGACGAAGAGTTCCGGCGCCGAGGTGCCCAGGGCCACCAGGGTGGCCCCGATGACCAGGTCCGAGATCCCGAACCTCCGGGCCACCCGGACCGAGCCCCGAAGGAGGAGTTCCGCCCCCCCCGTGAGCAGGACGAAACCCCCAAGAAGAGCCCCCAAAGAGAGGAGGGGGAAGGAAGCCACCTCAATACTCCTTCTTCACCCTGGGGGAGACCATCCTCTTCTTCAACCAGCGCACCCCGAAGGAATCCACCAGCCCCCGGAGGGCCCGGTTTCCCACGCCGTACTTGGCCCGGCCCGCCGCCCTGGGCCGGTGATTCACGTCGATTTCCAGCACCGTCCATCCCCGCGCGCGGAAGAGGGTGGGCATGAACCTGTGGAGACCGTTGAACCGGGGCATCCCCTCCCAGGCCTCCCGGCGGAAGGCCTTGAGCCCGCAGGCCGAATCCACCACCCGGTCGCCTGTGATCCAGTCCCGCACCCTGTTCGCCACCCGGGAGCTGATCCGGCGGACCAGGTTGTCCCGCCGCTTCCTGCGGATCCCGCTCACGGCGTCGGCCCTTCCCTCCCGGAGGATGGAGAGCATCTTCTCCAGGTCCCGGGGATCGTTCTGGAGGTCCCCGTCCATCATGCAGAAATATTCCCCCCGGGCCGCGTCGAAACCCGCGCAGAGAGCCCCCGACTGGCCCACGCACTTCTCCAGCCCGAGGATACGGAGCCAAGAATATCTCTCCTTCCCCCCCAGGAGCGCCTCCAGGGTCCGGTCCCCGGATCCGTCGTCCACGGCGATCACCTCGAAGGTCCCCATGGGCGGCAGGACCCGGTCCAGCTCGGCCAGGAGAGCCTCCACGTTCTCCTCCTCGTCGTGGAGGGGGACCACCAGGGAGAAAAGTGGAGTTTCTCCTGCCGGGGTCATGACCGATCGCGGAGAAAGAGGCCGAAGACGTGGCCCGAGCCCAGGGCCATGGGGGTGAGGGGCCTGGCCAGGACCAGCCTGAAACCCTTCTCCACGGCCAGGGAACGGACATCCGAGGTCCGAAGCGTGTATTTCTCCCTTTTCTTCCCCCCCATTCGGGCCCGGAACCGGCGCGACCAGGCCCGGAAGGAGTGGTGGGAGAACCAGGTGACGATCACCACACGGCGGGCCACCCGGAAGGCCTCCTCCAGGTGACGCAGCCGCTCCTCCTTCTTTTCGAAATGGTGGTTGAGCCGGACCGAGACCAACCCCTCGAAGGCGCCGTCCTTGAAGGGAAGATTCAAAGCATTACAGCGGATATATCCCCACGCGCCGCCATCGTTGTCCTCCCGGGAGAGCCGGAGCATGTGAAAGGACCAGTCCGCCTCGGCAACCCTTGCGGCCTTCTCCCGGAAGAGAGAGTAGAGCCTTCCCGCCCCGCAGGGCAGGTCCACCAGGTCTTCCAGGGGCCCGGCCCGGCGGAAGAGGTCGTGAAAGAGGCGCCGCTCCAGGCGGTCCGAAACCTTGCGGTGGAGCTTGCGCGTATAGGCCGCCCGGTAGCTCGAGGCCCCGGCGGGCGAATTGTAGTTCTCCAGGAGTCTCCTGTTCATTCCACTTTCTCTCTCCCGCCTCCCCGGATCCGCCGCCCGGGCCCTTGGACCTTGCCGGCGAGGAGGCGAAAAAACATGAGGACGTAACTGTCCCAGGCCACGAGAACGGCTTTTTCCAGCTTGTTTCTCCACCTGGGACGCCGGGAGAGTCTCTTCCAGATGCGCCGGGCAAGGGCCCGGTCCCCCCCGGTATAGGCCAAAAGAATCCTGTATTTCTCCCCCCGGGAAAGTTCCCGCTTCCTGCCCGGGGCGAAAACAGAGTCGTACACGTCCAGGCCGCCCGCCCACCGGCCCAGGATGGAGCACGGGAAGGCCGCCAGGTAGGGGACGTCGCAGATCACCACCCTGGGGTTCTCCGGATATCCGAGGGCCAGGAAGTTCCGCGTGGACGCGGCCCCGTGGAGGACCCCCGCCAGGTGAAGTCGCCTCAGGGCCCGCCCGTAGGCCTCCTGGTAGGCCCGGCGGGCCCGGCGCGCCGCCGGGTCCACGGGACTCTCCTCCCGGAAAAAGGACTTCAAGCTCCGGCAACCTTCGAGAAAACGGGTGGTCAACGAGGAAGAGCGAACCTGGGAAAGGGCCCCCCTCTCCTCGCGCCAGGAAACCACCTCCACGCAGGGGACGCCCCTCTCCTTGAGAATGGAGAGATTCCGGTATTCCCTTCGGGCCCGGGAGGGCAAGAGCAGGGTGCGCCACCACAACCTGGGCCTGGTGAGATAACGCTTCCGCACCAGGGGCCCCTTTCCGGATTCCACCACCTCCACCCGGGTGAAGGGTTCGTCCTTGATCACCCGGGGCGGGGTCTCCTTCCGGCGGGATTCGGTTTCTTCGGGTCTTCCCATGAAAATCCGGGGCCCCCTCGGGCCGTGGACGGGTCCTAGGAAAATGGAGAGACTAGCCTGGGACAGCTGAGAGGAAAAGGAAGGAGGAGAGCAGGAGCCTGGGAAACCCATGGTGATCACCAGGAAGGACTTGCAGGAAAGGGAGGAGCGGGAACTCTCCCCCTGGGGAACCGCCAGCGCCCGCTCCCGGGGCCGGAGGTGGCCCGAGGAACCCGATCCCTTCCGGACCTGTTTTCTCCG
The DNA here is from genome assembly GCA_027011425.1 of Planctomycetota bacterium. GTDB lineage: Bacteria > Planctomycetota > UBA1135 > UBA1135 > JALUZX01 > JALUZX01. Next base: position 4,436 of record JALUZX010000580.1, on the reverse strand, counting down.
GGACCGGGACAGGATCCTCCACTCCGCCGCCTTCCGCCGCCTCCAGTCCAAGACCCAGGTCCTTGCCGTCTCCCAGGGGGACCACTTCCGCACCAGGCTGACCCATACGCTGGAGGTATTCCAGATGGCCCAGAGCGCCGCCGTTGCCCTGGGCCTCAACAGCGACCTGGCCCAGGCCTTGGCCCTGGGCCACGACCTGGGCCATCCCCCTTTCGGCCATGCCGGGGAGAGGGCCCTTGCCCGGCTCATGGAGGGAAAAGGAGGGTTCTCCCACAACGCCCAGGCGGCCCGCATCGTAGACGAACTGGAGAGCCGGAACCCGGCCTACCCGGGCTTGAACCTCACCTTCGAAACCCGCCGGGGACTCCTCAAGCACCCACCGCCCGCAGGCTTTCCCCTCTCCCGGGACCTGGCGGCCGCTCTGGAGGCCCCCCCTCCCCTGGAGGCCCTTCTCGTGGATCAGGCCGACCAGGCGGCCTACCTCCACCACGACCTGGACGACGTGCTCCGCATGGGGCTGGTTCGCCCGGAAGAAGCCGAGGAACTCCGCCTCTGGCGGGAGGCACGGGAGGAACTGGAGGCCCGGGGAAAGGGCACGAGAGGCAAGGGCTTCGTCACCCTGGTGATCGCCCGGATGATCAAGAAAGCCAACCAGGACCTGATCCGGGAGACGGCCCGCAGGTTGGAGGAGGCCCCCCCTTCGGGGCCTCCTCCCAGGCCGGGACACTCCCCGCGCCTGGAGGCCCTTCTCCTGGAGTTACGGAATTTCCTGGTGGAACGTTTCTACCGCCATCCCCGGGTCCTCCAGGCCATGGACCGGGCGGCCCGGGCCATCGAGGGACTCTTCCGGGAGTTCCTTGCCGGCCCGGGAAAACTCCCGCCGGAGTACCAAAAGAGAATGGAGAGGGAGACCCCGGAACGGACGGTCTGCGATTACCTGGCGGGAATGACGGACCGCTGGCTCTCGGCCCGGGCGGGCCTGGACCCAGAGACCTTCACGGCCCGGTAGAACCCCGAGGATTCATGGACCATCCTGGTTCAGCACCTGGTCCACGAAGTTGACGAAGATCTCCACCACCCGGTCCAGTTCCTTGTTGGAATGCTTGAAAGGATGCTCTCCACCGAAACCGTGGCCCACCTTCTCCATCAGAACCAGGCGGGTCCGGTCCTTCCGACTCCAGTGGTAGAGGGATTCCGACTCCTTCACCGAGACTTCCAGGTCCTCTTCCCCGTGCATGAAGACCAGGGGGATCTCCAGGGCCTGGACCACCCGCTGGAGGGAGAGAGCCTCCTGGTCCCTCTCCACCTCCTCCATGAATTCCCGGGAGAGGCGCACCTTTTGTCCCGAGAGAGGAGCCTCCACCTCGACGAAGCCCTTTTTCTCCATCTCCTCCCGGTTCCCGGGTGAGAAACGGAGGAGCGTGGAGAGGGCCGACATGCAGAGCACCCCCCGGACCTTGGGGTTGCCCTCGGCGGCCAGCAAGGCCAGGGCCGCCCCCTTCCCGTGGCCGGCGAGAAAAATTTTGGAAGGGTCGATCCTCTCGGCGCCCGGCACACCCCCTTCTTCAAGGGCTTCCAGGATCCGCTCAAGGTCCGCCAGCTCCTTGCGGGGCGTATAGCGGGCCACCTGGTCGGGCTCTGCCACCAGGGCTCCCTCCCCGCGAAACCCCGAGAGGGAAGGATTGTAGATGAGGAAAGGATGAACGGCGCCCACCTGGGAGGCCAGGAAGGGATAGAATCCCCAGGTCCGTGGAAGAAGCAGGTCCGGGCTGAACACGATCAGGGGCAGTTTCTCCTCCCCTGGAGGAGGGAGATAGATCTCCCCTTCCAGGCTGGGAAGCCCCCGGGCCGGGGGAAGGGTCCACATGTGTCCCTCGGATTGGGTCACCCTGTTCCTCCGCAATACTGGGCCGCCGTCTCTCCCGGGAGAGAGGAAAGGCTAACCTTCGGCCTGGCACAGGCACAAGGGAAGAGTATCCTCCCAGGAAAACGCTTCGACTTCTCGAATTTTTCCATGGCCAAGGAAGACGACTTGGGACTTCTGGACGATACCCGGTTTTCGGACGAACGCCTGGCCCGGCTCGAGACCAGGCTGGGATATCGCTTCCGGGACAGAAAGTTGCTCGCCCTGGCCTTGTGCCACTCCTCGGCCCGCCAGAAAGGGCTTCCCTCCAACGAACGTATGGAATTCCTGGGGGACACGATCCTGGGGTTCCTCGTTTCCCTCTACCTCTTCGAAGCCAGACCCCGGCTCCCCGAGGGGGAGTTGACCCGCTTGAGGGCCCGGGCGGTCTCCCGGCCCGCCCTCCACGAGGCGGCCCGGAAACTGGGTCTGGAGGAATTCATCGCCGTGGGAAAGGGCTTGGAAAAAAAAGGCGCCCTTCCCGCCGGGGTCCTGGCCGACACGATGGAGGCATTGGTGGCGGCGGTCTTCCTGGACGGGGGAACGGACCATGCCTGGGCCTTCGTGGTGCGGCACTTCTTCCGGTTCCTCTCCGGCGGAGAGGGCTCTTCCCCGGCGGGAGAGAACTACAAGTCCCACCTCCAGATCCTGGCCCAGAAGAAGGGCCAGGGAATCCCTTCCTACCGGACCGTCCACGAAGAGGGCCCCCCCCACGCCCGGTCTTTCGCCGTAGAGGTGGAAGTGGGAGGGAGATCCTTCGGACCTGCTCTCGGCAGGACCATCAAAGAGGCGGAACAGGGAGCGGCCCGGATGGCCTTGGAGGTCCTGGAGAGAGAGGAAGGGGAAGGGAAAGGGCATGGACCCCGTTCTCCCCAAGGTTCTTGAACTCCCGGAGTTTCAAAAGCTGGGCAAGGACCTCCCCGGTCTGCCCCCGGGGAAACCCCTCTCCCTGGGGGGGCTCTGGGGGGCCTCCCTCTCCCTGGCCGTGGGGGCCCTCTCCCGGTGGAACCCCCTGGTAGTCCTCTCGCCCGACGACGAGGCCGGCCAGGACCTCCAGGAAGACCTGGAACTCTTCGGGCTCTCCCGGGAGGAGGCGACCCTATTCCCCACGCTGGACCTGGACCAGGAGGGGGAGCCCGACCCGGTGACCTTCCGGGAGAGGTGGATCGCCCTGGAGGAGATCCGGCGGGGGGTTCCGATTCTGATCCTTCCCCTGCCTGCCCTGGCTCAGCCCCTTCCTTCGCCGGCCTTCCTGGAGAAACACCACGTCCTGCTCCAAACGGGCCGGCCCCTGGACCTGGAAGATCTCCTCGCCCGGGCCGTGCGGGCCGGGTTCCAGAGGGTTCCCCTGGTGGCGGCCCCGGGGGAGGTGAGCCTGAGGGGGGACATCCTGGATCTCTTTCCTTACGCCGCCAAGTATCCGACCCGCGTGGAGGTCCTGGACGGGGAGGTGGAGTCCCTGCGGCTCTTCGACCCCGAGACCCAGCGCTCCCTGAAGGCCCTCTCCTCCGGGGAAGTGCTCCTCCTGCCCGGTGGGGGGAGAGGCAGGGACGCCGCCGGAGGAGAAAGCTCTTCTCTCTTCGCCCGGCTCGGACCGGAATGGAAAAAGCGGCTCCTGGTGCGGGTGGAGCCGGGGCTCCTGGCGGAACGGGAGAAAAGCCTGGCCTCCTCGGGGCGGGAAGTCCGGGACCTCCTGGAAGAGGGATCCCGGTTCTTCGCCTCCATGCGGACCTTGTCTCTCCAGGCCCTGCCCGCGGCGGAAGAGTGGGATTTCCAGGTTCTCCAGGTCCCCCCTCCCTCCCGGGGTGAAGACCCGCCGGCCCGGCTCGCCGCCCTGGCCATGGAGCGCACCCTCCTGGTCTTCTCCACGGAAGGGGAGAAGAACCGGCTCCTGGAGCGGATGGAAGGCTCCCTTCCGCCGGGGCTGGAGACCGTGGTGGGCCGGCTCTCCCGGGGATTCCGGTTCCCCGCGCTCTCTTTCGCGGCCTTCTCCCACGACGAACTCGAGGGGCTCAGGCCCCTGCCCCGGCCCGGGAAGACGGCCGACGTCCCCGCCAGGGCCATCCGGGGGTTCTTCGAGCTGAAGAAGGGCGACCTGGTGGTCCACGCGGTCCACGGAATCTCCCGCTTCCTGGGTATCGAGGCCATCGAAAAGGGCGGCGCCAGGGAGGACCACCTGGAGCTGGAATTCCGCGACGGCGTCCGTCTCTACGTTCCGGTTTCCCGGATCGACCTGGTCCAGAAATACGTGGGCTCCGGCCAGGCCGCCCCCAGGCTGGACAGACTGGGGGGAAAGGGGTTCTCCCGGAGGAAGGAAACCGTCCGGAAGGCCCTGCTGGACATGGCGGCCGAACTCCTGGAGATCCAGGCGGTCCGAAGCCGGTCCAGAGGAATCGCCTTTCCCCCGGACGACGAGATGCAACGCTCCTTCGAGAGCGCCTTTCCCTACAAGGAAACCAGGGACCAGTTGAAGGCCATGGAGGAGATCAAGGGGGACATGCTGGCCCCGAAACCAACGTCCCCGCAGATCAAC
>JALUZX010000579.1 GCA_027011425.1 Planctomycetota bacterium | reverse complement strand
TCACCAGGCGGGGGGCGGGAGACCTCCTGTTCGTCTGCCGGGGAAAGGGCGGGCCTCCGCCCCGGAACTTCCAGGTCTGGCGCAGGGAGGGAGACGCCCTGATCCCCATGGAGCTGGTGAAGCGGGGAAAGATGCGTTTTCTGGCCCGGGCCCTCCCGGCGGGGAAGGTGGGCCTTCACGTGGAGGCCGAGGGTTTCGTCCCCGGGGATCTCACCGTGGGGATCCAGCCGGGGAAGGTCTCCCGGATCACCTTGGAATTCGTCCGGGGATATCCCGTGACCCTGCGGGTGAGCGCCGCCGGAGGAGGCGGGGTGAAGAAGCTCTTGGGGAAGTTCGACCCCAAGGGGCCCTGGGTGGCGGCGAAGCCGGACGGTCCCGGGCTCTGGACCTTCGACTCCCTTCCCCGGGGGGCCTATACCCTGCTCGTCAAGGCTCCCGGGTTCCGGCCCAGGGCTGTCCCTCTCCAGGTTCCGGTCCGGGTGAATCCCGCGGCGGAAGTGGTGCTAACCCGCTGAGTCCTCGTCCCACTGGAGGAGGCGGCGTTCGCCTTCCAGTTTCCGGATCCCCGTCACGTCCTGGACGACTTCCAGGGTGCCCCGGAAACGGCCCTGTGGATCCCTTACGGCGAAATACCGGATGTGGACCAGTTTCCCCTGGAAGCGGATCCAGAACTCGGCCGAGTCCTTCTCTCCCTTTTCGAAGGCCGCCAGGATCTTTTCGACCACGGGGAGGCTCTTGGGGGGATGGCAGTTCTCCACCTTGCGGCCGATGATCCCCGGGCTTCTCGGGAAGATCCGTTCCTCGCCGCGGGAGTAGAACCGGACCCGGTGCTCCTCGTCGGTGAAGCTCACCTCGATGGGCAGGTGGGAGAAGAGCAGGTTGACCTGTTCCAGGGTGAGGGCGCCCGTGTGGAGGGGGAGAGTCTCTTCCCCTTCCCCGGTCTTCTGCGGCGCCGGGGCGGAAGGCGGAGCGGGCGCCCAATCCGCGCCGGGGGTGACGAAGGCGAAACCGATCTCCTTCTCCCCGCCGTGGATCTTCACCCACTCTTCCTGGGTCAAGGTGTCCAGGGCCATGGGAAAAAGGATGTGCTCCTCCTTGAAGATCATGTCCGCCGCCTTCCGGGCCAGCTCCCTTCCCTCGGCGGCGAAGGTCCCGGCGTCCCCGGCCTCCAGGGCGGCGCGGCACTTCTTGCGGTGGGCCCGGATCTGGTCGTGAACCTCCCAGAGGACCTTGGGCGGGGCCGTGATCCCGTGTTCCTCCAGGAAGGGGAAGAGCTGGTATTCCTTGCGCTGGTAATGGAGATCGAACCGCTCCAGGTCCTCCAGGAGGGAGGCCGCTTCTTCCTTCAAGGAAGGAGAGAACCCGCCCTCCTGCTCGAGCCGGGAGAGAAGGGAGGAAAAGGCGGCCAGTTTTTCCCGGAGGACCTTGTTCTCCTCCATGAAGGTGTGGACCGGGTGGCCGGGAGGGGTCTTGGGCACGCCCTTCTCCAGGAGAGGATCCTGGAAGACCTGGACGTGGAGATCGCAGAGCTTGGTGATTTCGCTCTCGGGCATTCCCTCCTTGACGAGTTCCTGCTCCATTTGGGAGATCTCCATGGGATCCACCCCGGCGATCAGCTCGGCGAAGCGGGCCTTGAGTTCTTCCACGGGAGCGCCGGCGTGGAGGTCCTGGATGATCTTTTTGAGTGCCTGCCGCCTCTGTTCCGGGGTGGAGGGGAACGAGTCCAGGTCGGTCTCCACCTCCTCCCCGGTCTGCCTGCGGATCTCCTCGGCCACGGCCCGGACCAGTTCCTCCACGGGCATCTCCCCGATCCTGGCGGCTTTGCCGAGGGAGGCCATTCTCCCCAGGGTCTTCCTCAGGACGGGGCTTTTCAGGGCCTGGAACTTGGAGTTGGTCCGGGCCAGGAAGTCCACAAGGAAGGGGTATTTCTCGGTGAGACCGTAGAGATTGGTTCCGGGAGTAAGTTTCATGGATCTTTCCCTTGGGTTTTTTGGTTCTGCCATTGTTG
>JALUZX010000578.1 GCA_027011425.1 Planctomycetota bacterium | reverse complement strand
GTTCCGCCTTCCTGCGCAGGGCTTCGGCCCGGCCCGTCTCCTCGAGCTGGCGCTCCAGGGCCCGGACCCGGCCGCGGGCCTTGGCCAGGGCCTTGCGCAGGAGGCCAAGGAGTTCGGCTTTTTCCCTCTCCCGGAGGATCTTCTCGTCCTTTTCCCCGAAGAAGCGGGCCGTCTCCCTGTTCCTCCGGCCCGGCTCCCGGGGAAACCAGGGGGGAAGCTCTTCTTCACCGGCCGGCTCATTCCGGGGCGGGGGAGGCCGGTAGATCTCCCCGGGACGGAGGATGCGCGGGCCTTTACGTTCCGCCGAACAGAGCTTGATCCGGCCCTCCCCGTCCAGGAGGAGCCAGGCGCCGGGGGGAAAGAACTCCACCAGGAGGTCCAGCCTCTTGGGAGGGTCGCCGCCCTCTCCGAAGAGGAGGCGGCCGATTCTCTCCCCGGGCAAGGCTTCGATTCCTTCCAGGGGGCGGCCCGACAGGCGGGCCGAGAGGGTCCGGATCCGGGGGTGGGCCTCCCGGGCCGTCCGGGGCCGGTCTTCCATGTGCAAGCGGGCCCTCCCCTTTTCCGTCACCACCCGGAGACACCGGGTCTTTTCTCCCTCTCCCGGGGAAGGGTGGAAAAAGAGGAGCAGGTCCCGGGGAAAGTCCCTGTGGCCCGCGGCCTCCCGCAGGATCCATCCCTGGAGGGCGGGGCGGATCTCCTCCAGGAGGAGGACCAGGACCTGGGCGGAGAAATCCCTCACCGGGACGGATCAGCCTTGGGCCGGGAGTTCCTCCGGATCGTAACCCAGGCGGAAGTAGCCCGGCGTCCAGTCCTGGAGTTCCTCGGGGGAGAAGAAGAGTTCGATCTCACGGGCCGCCGCCCCGGGGGAGTCGGACCCGTGGACCAGGTTGTAGGAGGTGGAGCAACTGAAGTCGCCCCGGATGGTGCCGGGCTCGGCGTCGAAGCCGAAGGTGGCGCCCATCATCTTGCGCACCACGGCGACGGCGCCCTTCCCTTCCAGGACGGCCGCCACCACGGGAGAGCCGGTCATGTAACGGACCAGGCCGGCGAAGAAGGGCTTCTCCTTGTGGGCTTCGTAGTGCTTGTGGGCCAGCTCCTTGGAGATGCGCATCAGCTTGAGGCCGCAGATCTTGAGGCCTTTTTCCTCGAAGCGGGCGAGAAGCCTCCCCACCAGGCCGCGGTGGAGGGCGTCGGGTTTGAAGAGGATCAGGGTTCTTTCCATGGTTTCCAGGTTTCCTTCTCGAAGAGTTTTGTTTTCGTCGTCTTCTCCCGGGCCGGTGCCCGAGGAGGAGTGATCCTAGGAAAAGGGCGGGCCCAAGGCAAAAGTCGGTCCCCGCTGGTGTGGAGAAAGGTCAGGGAAAAAGAGAACCTCTTTATGACTTTTCCCGGGACAGCCGGGCCGGGAGAGGAATCCGTCAGGGAAAATTTTCAAGGGTTAGGGAAAGAACCTTTACGGCCTGCCCGTTGCCTTGGAAAACCCAGGTTCCAGGGAGGGCCGTGGCGATGCGAAAATCCCGGAGTCCCGGTTGCGGCGGTGATTGCGCTTCCTGCAAGGCGGCGGCGGTTCCCCAAGAGGGGCCGGCGGGAGGG
>JALUZX010000577.1 GCA_027011425.1 Planctomycetota bacterium | reverse complement strand
CCTCTCGGGCGAAAAGGGGCCTTGGGCCTCCCTGCTGGCGGGGATCCTCCTGGCGGAAAACGGCTTCTCCTCCAAGGCCCTCGCCCGGATCCGGGCGGGACGGAAGGCCTGGAAGGGAAAGCCCGATCCCGCCTGGTCCCTGCTCTACGCCGTGAGGCTCCTCAACGCCAGGCACCTTCCCTCGGACTACAGGAGGAACCGGGCCAGGACCCTCCTGGAAGCCCTGCAGAAGGATCCCGGGGCCGCCGGGGTCCAGGCTGGACTCTACATGGCCAATCTCCTCGTGGCGGACGACAAGGGGGAGGAGGCGGTCCGGACTCTCACAAAAATCCTCGCCCGGCGCCCCCGGGTCCTCCCGGCCATGAACATCCTGTACCGGGTTTACCGGAATCTCTCGTGGAAGATGGAAATGGAGAGAACCGCCGCCGGGATCCTGAAAATCGCCCCGAATCACCCGACTTTCCTCCTTCGCGAAGCGTCCCGGTTGGAAAACCTGGGGAACGACGCCCGGGCCTACGAGATGGTCAAGAAGGCCTGGGCGGCGGACCAGGGGGACACGTTCATCCTTTCCCGGGCGCGCAACACAGCCGTCTCCCTGGGGAAACTGGAGGAAGCGGCCCAATGGCTCCGGAAGGAGAAGGCCCTGGAGCCCATGAATCCCTACCTTCTCGCCCGCCGGGCGGACCTGGCCCTGGACATGGGCAAACCCGAAAAAGCCCTGGAGTCGATCCGGAAACTGGAAACTCTTGAGCCGGACGATCCTTACTGGTTCGAGAAGGAAGGAAACATCCTCCTGGAAATGGGCAGGAAGAAGGAGGCGATTCAGGCCTACCGGAAGAGCCTCTCCCTCGACCCCTCCCAGCACAAGCTCCGCCGGCGGACGGCCCTCCTGGAGGGCCGGGACTGGACGGCGGAACTCGCCGCTTTCCGGGTGGACCCCAAGAAAGTCATCCGGGACTTCAAGATGAAGCCCTCCTACAGCGAATCCCACTCGGTGCTCGTAGTGGACCACATGGTGATCAAGGTCCACCGCGACGGCTCCTGGATCGGCGAGGTCCACCAGATCCGGCGGATCAACGACCTCCAGGGGGTGGACGACTACGGTTCCATCACGCCCCAGGGAGAGGTGGTGACCCTTCGCTCCTGGGCTCCCGACGGTACGATCAGCGAGCCCATCGAAGTCGAGGGCGATTACCAGATCCCGGACTTGAAACCCGGGTGCTTCATCGAGGAGGTGAGCCTGGACCATCACTCCGACTCCCTCCGCTCGCCCTGGGACATCTCCTCCTTCGTCTACTCCAGCGTCAAGGAGCCCTTCCTCTGGAGCAGGCTGATCGTGATCCTTCCCGAAAAACGGCGCGGCAGATTCGCCTGGGGCGGAGGTCTTCCCGGCCCGAAGATCGAGAAGAAAGGCTCGGATGTGGTCTACACCTTCCAGGTGAAGAACCGCCCGCGGATCGTCAAGGAGGCCTACATGCCCGGGGAGAAGGAGACCATCCCCTGGTCCCTCTACGGCGAGGACCGCCCCGCCGCCGAAAGCGCCCGGACCCTCCGGGCCAGGCTTCTTCCCCTCTACAGGCCCTACGTGGAGATCCAAAAGGCCACGGAGAAAGTCTGCAAGGGCAAGAAGGGAGACCTTGCCAAGGCCAAGGCCATCTACGACTTCGTCCAGGCCCACGTCCACGACGTCAGGGGCTCCAACAACCCGGTCTCCATCCTCCTCAAGGGGGAAGGCCGGCGCTGGTTCCTCCTGGCCGCCATGTTCCACGCCGCCGGAATCCCCATGGACCTGGGTTTCGCCCACGGAGCGGCGCCCGGCACGGACCGGGATCCCTTCCCGCCTTTCCGGAACACCGAAACCCTCTCCACCTGGTTCCAGCTCCCGGCCCTCCTCCTGGAGCCCCGGGACGGAAAACCCGTCTGGTTCTTCGCCGGCATGCCCAGGCATCTCCCCTTCGGGATGGTCCACCCCGCCCTGGCCGGGTCCACGGCCATCCTCCTCGGGGAAGGGGCCCTCTCGGTGCGCTTCCTGCCCCAGGTCGACATGGACGATCGGGCCCAGTTCCTCGTGGAAGGGGCGGTCACCCTGGAGAAACGGGGGAGCGCCACGGGGCGCTTCACCCTGACCTTCCCCGGTCCCCTGGGCTGGCAGCTCAAGGACCTGCTGAAAAAGATCCCCGAAAGCCGCCGGGAGATGTTCGTCCGGGCCCAGCTCGTGGCGCCCCTCTTCAGGGGAGCCTTCCTCAGGGACTTCTCCGTCTCCGGCCTGGAACCCCCGGAAGCGGTCCTCCGCCTGGGCCTCACCCTGCACTACAGCCACTACCTCCTGCGCGAGGCGGGAAGGCCCGCCGCGCCCACGGGGATCCACCCGGCCCGCCTGGCCGGCCTCGTCCGGCGGCCCAAGAGGATCTGGCCCTTCGCGTTCCGGAACTACTCGGTCCAGCGCTGGAAGGTCACCCTTGACCCGGGCGAGGCCTGGGAGATCCGGGACTGGCCGGAGAGCCGGATGAAGGTCTTCCGCTTCCTCTTCTGGAACCTGGCCTTCACCATGAAGGACGGGAAGCTCCTGGTGGAGCGCAACCTCGTGCTGGAACCGGGAAGGATTCCTCCTTCCCTCTACCCGCGCTTGATTACGGTATGCCGGTCCATCGATGAGGCCGAAGCCCGCAAGGTCGTGCTGGCCCCCAAGGGAAAACGCTGATCCCTGGATGAACCGGGCCGGCCCGAAACCCGTGAAGAGGGGACCGGCGGGTCCCCTCTTCACGGCGGTCCTCTTCCTTTTTTCCACCTTGCCGGCCCGCCCCCAGGAGCCCAATGGGAAGGCGAAGGCCCCCGCCTGGGAACTTTCCAAGGTCTCCATCACCCTGGACAACCGGGCCTTCCTGGCCCGGAAGGAAACCGCCCGGGCCACCGTCCCCTTTCCCCCGGGGAAGTTCAAGGCACTCCCGGGAGTGACGGTCAAGGGGAAACCTACTTCATGGAGGATCCTCTGCCGCTGGCCCGACGGCTCGGTGCGGGCGGCCCAGGCCCAGTTCCCCGCCTCCCTCGGCCCCAACCAGGCGGTGCGCCTCTCCCTGGCGCGCGGAAAGGCCCTCGCCGGCCCCTTCAGGCCCTTTCCCCTTCCGGGGAAAAGGGCCGGGCCGGCTCTCACCAGCAGGGTCACCGACCGTTTCGGAACATCCTACGAGGCCCGCATTCCCGGCGGGGAAGAGGTCATCCTTGAAGAGACCCCCCTGGTCCGGGTGCGGCGCTTTCACACCTACCACCGCAACCCGGATCCCCGCGCCGGGATCGGGAGGGACTTTCTTTCCCTTACGGTCTACCTGACCGAGTTCTCCTCCACTCCCGTGGTCCTGGTGGACCTGGTGCTCGGCGACGACTACCTGGGCGCGGACAAACCCGGCGGATCCAAGGACCCCAACCTCCATCCCCTGGGCGACGCGGCCATCGCCTCCTTCGAGGTCCAAGGCGGGGATCTCGCCCTCCTTCCCCTTTTCGCAAAGAAGTGCGGCCTGTCCGGGCCCGCCAAGGGCCCGGAAGGCGCAAAGGTATGGCGCCTCCTGGGAAGGACCTACCTGGGGGACGGCCAGTGCCGGCTCTGGCGCTTCGCCGGGCTTCCCTCGCCGGAGCGGATCCCCGCCCCGGAGAGGAAACTCGCCCGCTCCACATGGAAGGCCATGGCCGGCCACCCCCTCCTTCCCCTGGCCGGCGGGGCGGCCTGGGAATCCTCGGGCGCCCTCTCCCTTTACGGCGGGCCCGCCTACCCGCCCCGGGACTGGCCCCTTCGGGCAAGGAGGGAATTCCAACGCTGGCAGGGCAAGCCCTGGTTCGGCCCCTTCGGCTCCTGGGGGGACGTGAAGGAAACGGCCACCACCGGCACCCCCAGGAACACCCCCTGCAGTCCCGGCTGGGTCCACGCCGTCCAGACCAACCGGTCCTTTCTCCTCCTTCCCCTGCTCGGCAAGGCGGGCCAGCAGGCCTGCCGCCCCTACCACCTCTGGGGTCTCCAGGTGGCAAAGGACCAGGACCTGCGGCTCTGGGGAGGCCTCCCCCTCCGGCCCTCCTGGGCCCGGATCGTTCCGGCCGATTCGGAGACCCTGGGAAGGCGGGCCCTCTACGCAAAGATGCCCTACCGCAAGTGGGCGCGGGGCGCCGAATACAGCCGCGACAGGCCCCACGGCTGGAACGCCTACGACAACGAGCACTGGACCACGGATCTTCTCTTCGACGCCTGGTTGGCCACGGGTGACTGGTGGTGCCGGGACGAGCTGAGGCTCCTGGGGGAATGCGCCATGGGCATGCTCCGGCCCTTCCGCTACTCCACCCGCTGGCCCCAGGCCGCCCGGTGCGAGGGCTGGGTTGCTCAGTCCCTGGTGCAGGTCTGGCTCGCAACCGGGGACGACCGGTACAAGAACTTTCTTTGTCACCGGATCCGGGAGATCCTGGTCCCCTGCATCCACAAAGACCGGCCCTGGCGGACGCCGTTCCTGCAGTCCAATTACGCCGGGACCGGTTTTCCCATGCCCCACAAGTTCTACATGCCCTGGCAACACGGTCCCTTGATCCTGGGCATGCTGGCCGCCTGGAGGTTTTTCGGGGAGCAGGGGGCCCTCGATCTCTGCCGGGCCGCGTTGAGGGCCGTGGACTACGCCCGCCTCCACGAAGTGCGCCTCCCCGGGGGACGAATCGTCAGGGAGGGCATCCGGTATTACGTTCCCGTGGAGGTCAAGGGGAAGCCCGTCCCGGCCGGCGTCTTCGACAAGGATCCCTCCATCGGGATCAAGCTGGCCTCCTCCCCCCTGGGCGGTCCCAACGAGTTCCTCACCCTGGCCCTCTACCTGGCAGCCCGGGAGCCCGCCCTGGATCCGGAATCGCGCAGGATGGCCCGCGACCTGGGAAAACTCCTCCTCCAGGCCCACCGCCGGGGAGAAGAAGGCCAGTGGAACAAGTGGACCTTCCTCATCCCCGGCGGCCCCGTTCCGCCCCGCAACCCGTAGGGGACGCCCGAGGGCGCCCGAACGCCGCGCATCACAACCCCGCGAAGAGCACGCCGGAGGGGGGCGAAGCCCCCCGAACGTCGTGCAGAATGTTTCAGCTCTTGGGAATATGATATTCGGGCACCACGGCGGACCAGCGGTCCCACCGCCACCCGTCTCCGCCCGCAATGCGGGCCTTGAGCATGATGCCTCCCAGGCGGGCCGCCTCGTCCGAGATCGCCCGGTTCTTGGTGGTGTCCGAAAGAAGGAAGAGGCCTCCCATGATGAAGAGGTTGACGCTCCCGAGGGGGCTTCCCGGAAGCTTCACCCCCACGCCCTTCCAGTTGTCGAAGAAATCGGCGGGGATGGGTTTGCCCTTGTATTCCACGGGCACGTAGTAACGGATCCCGTCGGCCACGTATCCCATGTTGGGCGTATTGTAGTCGTGGATCCAGGCGTACTTGATCGTGGTAAGCGTGTCCTCCGCCACCGACTCCGCCACGGAATCCTTCCAGAACCTGGCCGCCGCCAGCAGCCCGTAGAACACCGGTCCGTGCTGCCAGGGGATGTAGAACTTGTGGGGCAGGGGAAATCCCGTTCCCACGTAATCCGACTGGAAGCAGATGGCCTTGGAAGGATGATCCTTGTGCCGGTAGGGCTCGATGATCCTGTGGATCCTGTCAAGGAAATGATTCTTGATCCGTTCATTTCCGGTGGCCAGCCAGACCTGCACGGCGCTCATTAGGGTCCACCCCTCGCAGCGGGCCGCCTGGGGCCAGCGCGTGGAATACTTGACCGGACGCATGAGCCCCATGAGGCACTCTCCCATGGTTGCCAGCTCCTGGTGGGCCCACCAGTCCCCGGTCAGGGTCCAATAATCGAAGAGGATGTCCGTCGTCCAGTGTTCCCGGTCGTAGGCGTTCCAGCCGTGGGGCCCTTCGCCTCCCCAGCCCACTCCCCGGCGCCAATGCTTGTAAGGATCGTTGTCCACCAGTTTCTTCCGGCCCAGGAGTTCCGCCGAGACGGTGGATCCTCCCCTCAACGAAAGGGGAATCCCGCCCCAGAGGTAGATGTCGTCCTCGGGCATGATCTTGATGTTCCAGAGGTGGTAGGGCCGGCAGGCCTGCTGCCACGCCATGCCCTCGAGCTTGTTTACCAGTTTCTGGTTGCCGGTCTGCACAATATGAAGCATCACGTCCGTGAAAGGGCCGTTCCGGGGGGTGCCCGTGGTGTGGGTATACTTGACCTCCCCCCAGGACCCGAAGGGCCCGAAATGGTCCTTGGCCAGCCAGCTCTCGTATTCCTTCTGCGCCCATTCCTTGCCGCTGGAAGGAGGATCCACCGGGCCGCCGAAGATTCCCATGGCGCCGCTTCCCCTCCAGGCCTTGAGAGTGGCCAGGGGATGAAGGGGATGATTGGCCATGGCCGTCCAGGTGTTCATGACCTGGGCCTTCTGGGAGGGATCGCCGTTGGGATGGAGGAAGAGGACCAGGGCGGTCCACTTCTTGTCCTGGCCGTCTCCGAGGAAGGTGTCCTCGAGGAGAGGGTATGCAACGATTCCGTTCCCCCTGTCCTGGGGCTTCCCGATCTCGTTCTGCGCCGCGAACCGGAAGAGGACGGGATTGTTCTCCACCAGGAGGTTGAACTCCTTGATGTAGACGTCCATCAAGGGATAGAGGTTGGGGTCCTTGGAGCCTCCCGGGTCGTCGGCTCCCAGGTAGTCGTTGCCGAGCACAAGGTCCACCTTGACCACCGGGAAGGTCCGGTATTCGGTGAGATAGACCGTAAGGGAGAGGAAGTCCCGCTTGATCCCGGCGTTGGGGTCTGGGTTGACGTGGTAGGAATGGTAGCGGACCGTCTTGACAAGGGGAGTCTCCTCCAGGACTTCGGGCGCTCCCGTCAAGGCGGCGTAATAGGGAACGCCGTCCACGTCCTTGACCTCCGTGACCATGCTGAAACCCTTCCATAGGGACGCAACCCAGGGATTCCGCTCGAACTTCCCCTTCCACGCGTCCGTCCCTGAAACCACCTCGTAACGCCTGGACTCATTCGGCCCCAGGGTATCGGTGAACTGGGCCTGGGCCACCCGGACGGACCCGTCGGGCCACCTCTCCAGGATCCGCCAGCACGTGGAATGGTCCTTGACGGACATCTTGTCCAGACTGGAGACCTTCCCTCGAGGAAAGGGAATGGAGACCTGGATCACCTGGCTCCGCTTTACGGAAGCCGGGTTGTCCACCGTGAAGGCCGACTCGTAGGGGAGAGCCGTCCCTCCCTTTCCGCCGGGACCG
>JALUZX010000576.1 GCA_027011425.1 Planctomycetota bacterium | reverse complement strand
TCCCACGCCTGTACCCGCCGATCGCCAGCTTCATCTCCATCATGTCCATACCAGGCCTGATGAAATACAGATCGAGGATGACTTTCCGGTGTATTTTATCAGGATATATTGCAATCGATTACACAGCAGGAATTGCTGGCCTTTTCCTCGAGGGCTGACCTGTCCGTTGAGAACCAGGCCTGAATCCTTCCCCAGGGGTCCCGCGACTTTTTATGCCAAGAGTCTTGTGTTATCCTTCCTTCGAACCCTGAATCCGAACATCCAAGGAGCAGCCATCCCATGAAGGCCATGCATTCCCTTCTTCTCCTTGTCCTCCTTTGTCCTTCTCCGCCCCTTCCCGCCCAGGGAGAGACATCCCTCCTGGTTGAGGTCGGGGGCGACGGCGGCCCGGCCGGGTCGCTGCGGGACCGCCTGGCCCGGGCGGGCCTGGACGTTCTCCCCCCCTCGCCCGGAAAAAGGGATGGTGTCCGTCTCATTCTGGCCCCAGGCGAGGAGGAGGTCCTGGAGAACCTGGGCCTGGGTTTCCGGGTGCTCCAAAGAGGCCGGCCCTTGAAGGAGATCCTGGGCTCTCCCGACGGTCCTCCCGATTCCCGGTATTACACGACCGCCGAGATGTATACCCTTCTCGGGAACCTGGAGAAGACCTACCCCGGCCTGGCGAAACGCTACGACATCACCAGGTACACCGGCGCTCCAACCACCCACGAAGGGAGGCACATCTTCGGCCTGAAGATCTCGGACCACGTCGCCAGGGACGAAAACGAACCGAACATCGCCCTCCTGGCCGAGCACCACGCCCGGGAAGTGAACACTCCGGTCATGGTCGTGGAGGCCGCCAAAAGGCTTCTGGCCGGTTACCGTTCCAACCCCGGGCTCAGGGCCGTCGTGGACGCCTACGAGATCTGGATCGTCCCCATCGTAAACCCCGACGGGTGCGAGTATGTCTGGAACAGGGACAACTGGTGGCGGAAGAACCGCCGGAGAAACCCCGGCGGAAGCTACGGCGTGGATCCCAACCGGAACTATCCCTTCCGCTGGAAAAAGTGCGGTTACAGCACCCGGCCCTCGTCCAACGTCTACTGCGGACCCTCGGCAGGCTCCGAGCCCTGCGTGCAGACCATCATGAAGCTCTCGGACAAGCGTCACTTCCAGAGGGTGCTGGACTTCCACTCCTACGGAAGGGAGATCCTCTTTCCCTATTCTCCCTGCACCAGATCCATTCCCCCGGCCGCGCGGAATCTCTTCAACTCGATCATCGCCTCCCTCAGGTCCGCCTCGGGCTACAGGACCCGCAACCCCTCGGCCAGCGGAGAGGAGCCCGAGTGGCAGTGGTACCGCCGGGGAACCCTGCCCTTCCTGGTGGAGGTGATGACCAGCTTCCAGCCGAGATACTCCTCGGCCCTCACCGAGGAGAGGACCCGGGTGTGGCCGCTGGTCCACCGGTGGCTCTCGATCCCGGTCCCCATGGAAGGCCGCGTGAAGGACCTGGCGGGAAGGCCGCTTTCGGCGGTCCTTCGTGTTGCAGGGGTCCACTTCAGTTACGGCGAGACCATCCGGAGCGGCGGTCCCTTCGGAAGGTACGCCCTCTGGCTCGCCCCGGGGACCTACCAGGTCACCTTCTCGGCGCCGGGCTGCCAGCCCGCCACGATCAGGGCAAGACTCGTCCCGGGCAAGACCCTCGAACGGGACGTGACCCTCCTTCCCCAACCGGCCCTTCTCGTCAAATCGGGGACGGGAAAGATCGGAACCACCGCGACCTTCACCATGACCGCCCCCAACGACAAGGGCCTTCCCTACTTCATCGGCGCCGCATTTGGAACGAGGCCGGGCCAGAAGGTTGGGACCCGGACCTTCCCCTTGAACGGGGACGCCCTCTTCACGGCGAGCGTCCTGCTGCCCGGCATCTTCAAAGGAAACCTGGGAACCCTGGATGCCCGGGGCCGGGCCGTCATGACCTTCCCCATCCCGCCCTGGCCGTCCCTGGCGGGGCTCAAGTTCTACTTCGCCGGATTCACCGTGGACCAGGCC
>JALUZX010000575.1 GCA_027011425.1 Planctomycetota bacterium | reverse complement strand
AAGCGTGGGCGTGCCCCGCACGCCCAGGCGCCCGGCCCGGGCGAAGCCTGCGGGAATCGTCAAGGGATCGGGGGAGG
This sequence comes from Planctomycetota bacterium, assembly GCA_027011425.1. Taxonomy (GTDB): domain Bacteria; phylum Planctomycetota; class UBA1135; order UBA1135; family JALUZX01; genus JALUZX01. The sequence continues at coordinate 1,954 of JALUZX010000575.1, read as the reverse complement.
GGACGTGGAGGTGGCAGCAAAGGAAGACCGCCCCGCCGCCGAAGTAGGAAGCGGCCCCCTCGAAGGCCAGGTCCGCGCCGGCACAGGGGTTGCAGTCGGCGCCGGAGAAGAGTTCCACCAGGGGCCGGTGAGGCGGATCGTATTTCGCCTTGCCGGCATTTCCGGGAGGACGGAACGCGGGCGTCCTCCCTTCGAGCCGCTCCACCAGCTTTTCCGTAAACCCTCTCCGGCTTCCCTTGCCGAAGAACCGGTCCCAGAGGCGGGCCAGCTCCCCCAGGGCCTCGGGACCGCTCTTCTCGGGGTCCAGGAGGGCCCGGACGAAGGCGCCCATGGCGCGGTTGGGCTTGTTCAACCCTTCCCAGCAGAGCCCCAGGTCCAGGTTGACCGGACCTTCGTGGATGAGCCCGAAAACGGCGTTGAGCAGGTGGCGCCTTGCCTTTCGGTATTCCTTCCGGGCCAGGTAGAAGCGCCCGGCCAGGTGCTGGATCCGGTAGGCCACTTCCTTGTCTTCCGCCAGCCGGGAAGCCTCGATTCCGTCGGTCAGGATCCCCTCCGTCCCAGGAGGCAGGGGCCGGATCTTCAGGAGGGCCCGGGCCACGACGTAGAAGGCGGCGGCCCGCTTTGGAGGAGGGGAAACTTCCGCCCATTTGCGCCCCGCATCTTCCAGCTCCTTTCCGGAGGCCCCTTCCCCCTGGAGGAGCGAAAAGAGGGTCCGGGCCGCCTCCACGGCGTAGGGCCCTTGGGAGTGGGTCGCCAGAAAGGCCCGGAGCCCTTCGGCGCCTTCCGCCCGGGCCAGGACGAAGGCCTGCTCCTCCTTTGGGAAGGGGTCGTGCCGGACCCGGTCGAAGACGGCCACCTTGTTCACCCCGTCCAGGACGAGACGGAAGGAGCGGAGGAAGTCCCAGCCCAGTCCGCCCAGGAGAGGGCCGGGAACACGGTAGAAGAGGGTTTCCACCTCCATGGGCCGGAAGGGTGTGATCCCGGCGAGCTGGGCGTCCCGGACCTTCAGGTCCCGGACCGGCTTCCCTTCCAGGCCGGCCCGGGAGAGGGCTCCGGAAAAGAGGAAGGAGTGGGGCCAACCCGTGGCCAGGTAGATAAACCCTTCCACTTTCCCTTCCAGGGTTCCCCGGAGCCGGGGAGGCCCCTGGTCCGTGACCAGGGGAAGGATCCAACGGTCCGGCTGCTTGGGTGGAAGATCTCCCTCGAAAGCCGGGGGAAAGAGCCGGAGGGTTTGGTCGATGGGGTCCAGCTCGAGCTTGAACTTCTTCAAGGCCCCGTATCCCAGGATCCCCGCCACGGGGACCTCGCCCAGCTCGGTGGCGTAGTCCCGGGTCACCTTCTGGAGAAGGCGGAGCTTGGCGAGAAGGATGGGCACACCTTTGAGGGTGGCGTCCCCCAGTTCCAGGTCCACCTGGGCGCCCTTGGGCTTGCGGATCCCCAAAAAGAGAGCCTCCGAGGGGAAGTAGACCAGGGGAACGGGCGAGAGGAAGTCCACCAGGAGTTGGCGGTCCATCTTGACCCCTTTCCGGCAGACCTGGGCCCGCGCCACCAGGTAGCCCGGCCCCACGGCGCGAAGGGGAATCTCAGCCTGGGCGGCAAGGAAGGGAGCCGTCCCGGGAAGAAATGGGAAAAGCAGGAGGGAGAGGAAGGTTCGAAGCGCTCTGGGTCCCACCCTTTCTGCTACCTCCCGCTCCAGGTCCCGGCACCTCGTCCTCGGGTTTCCCTGCCTGGGCCGGGGGGGAGCGCCCGCAGAGGACCGAAAGGCAAGAAAGTGGGGTGAGAGATGGGCTTCGAACCCACGACCTCCAGAGCCACAGTCTGGCGCTCTAACCAGCTGAGCTACTCTCACCCTGCACGGAAAAACCAACAGAGAGGGGAATGATACCCCGACTTTTCCTTCTATCAAGAGCCCGCCCGGGGAGCCCCAGGGGAGCGGGGCATCCCGGGCCCGGGT
>JALUZX010000574.1 GCA_027011425.1 Planctomycetota bacterium | reverse complement strand
CCTCGAAGAAGTCGATCCCCCAGGGAAGGCGCCTTCGGATCCAGCTCTCCCAGGCGGGAAGGGGCCGGAAATTTTCCGGGAGCAGGGTGAGGGCTCCGCCGAGGCGGGTGAAACTCCCCTTGAAGAAGGCCTCCTCCGCCGGGTCGGGCTGAAAGCCCCCTTCCCGGAGGGTCAGGGTCTCCCAGGCGGCGGCCCGGAAGCGGGGCTCCCTCCGGGCGTACCGCTTCTTGTATTCCTCCAGGGGATCCAGGCCGGGCTCCAGCCTGGGCCGGTCCAGGAAGACCCTTCCCTCCGGGTCCGTGGGACGGCGGGTGAAGAGAACGGGGACCCCTTGGGGGAGAGGGCCTTCGAAGCCCGCGCCCAGGGCCAGGAAGAGGTCCTCCGCCGGCGGGGAGTCCAGGACGCGCTGGAGGGCCTGTCGTTCCCTTTCCCGGAAACCCTCTTCTTCCTCTTCGGCGAAGATCCGCTCGATGGTCTTTCCCGCCTCTTCTTCCACGAGGGAGTCCAGGTCCAGGGCGGCCGCGCCGGGCAGGTAGCGGGAGATCCTCCCGAGAAGAAGGGTCTTTCCCGTCCCCCGGTGGCCTACGACCAGGACGGGGCCGCGCAGGGGGACGCTCACCGGACCCAGCCCTCCTCCCGGGCGGCCTTTTCGATCTCGCCCAGGGTGACGGGCCGAAGGAGGGGCTTTCCCCACCCCTGGAGGAAGACGAAGCGGACCGTCCCCGAGGGAGCGGCTTTCTTGTCCAGGGAGACGAGGCGGCGGAAGTCCTTGGGCGGGATGGGGAGGAGGTAGGAGGCGGAACGGCAGGGGAATGCCTTTTTTTCCAGGAGATCTTCCATCTCCCGCCGGGTCTTCCCGGGGAGGAGTCCTTGGGTTTCGCTCCACCGCAAGGCAAATCCCAGGCCCAGGGCCACGGCCCGCCCGTGGGGGAGGCCGTGGAAGGCCTCCAGGGCGTGGCCCAGGGTGTGGCCCAGGTTCAGGATTCTCCTGGGACCTTTCTCTTCCCGGGGATCCCGGGCGAGGATCCTGGTCTTGGCCCGGATGGCGGGGAGGAGGAAATCCCAGAGGAGGTCCTTCCCCTCCAGGCGGGAGCGGCGGAGGCGCTGGGTCCACTCCCGGCCGTCCAGGAAGGCGGCCTTCAGGAATTCCACCATGCCCTCTCTTACGAGCCGTTCCGGCTGGGCCAGGAGGATCTCCTTTACCAGGTGGACCCGGGAAGGGAAGTGGAAGGTCCCAAGCTGGTTCTTGGCGCCCCCGGCGTTGAGGGCGTTCTTGCCGCCGTGGGCGGAATCCACCGCGGCGAGCCAGGTGGTGGGGACGTGCTCCAGGTTCACCCCACGCTTGAGGACGCTGGCGGCGAAACCCGTGAAGTCCCCGGTGGATCCGCCCCCCAGGGAGAGGAGGGTGATCTCCTTTCTGGCAAGGCCTTTGGTGAGTTCCACGAGGCGGGCCATCCGGGCCGGGAAGGTCTCCAGGTCCTTGGCCTCTTCCCCCCCGGGAAGGGCCAGGGCGCCCCGGAAGCGACCCTTCCACTCCCGAAAGCCGGGGATCCGCCGGGCCAGGCCCCGGTCGTAGACCAGCACCGCCCCGTGCCCGGGGGGCTCCACTTCGGCCAGGCTCTCCCGGACCAGGACGGCGGTTTTCTTCGCTTTCGTCATGGGATGGGAGTTTAACCGCCCGCTTGGAGGAAAGGGGGGGAGCTGGGCCGAAGCTGGGCTCTTTTTGGGGGAACTACTGGAAAATTTGCATTCCAAATGCAAAAATCCAACCAAGGAGGTCGCCCATGACGGCTGGATACATCAAGAGGTCCCTGGAATCGGTTCTCAGGGAGGCGGTTTCGGAGTTCCCCGCCCTGGTCCTGACCGGGCCGCGCCAATCGGGAAAGACCACCCTGCTCAAGCGCTTGTTCGGGAAAACCCACAGTTATGTCTCCCTGGAACCTCCCGATGTCCGGGCCTCGGCGGAAAACGACCCCCGGGCCTTTTTGGAGATGCACCCGCCTCCGGTGATCTTCGACGAGGTCCAGTTCGC
>JALUZX010000573.1 GCA_027011425.1 Planctomycetota bacterium | reverse complement strand
CCCCGGGCCCGGGGCGGCGCATCCCGGGTCCTGGAAAGACTCGCCTTCCTCTCCCATTGGTACAGGCCCGGCGAGAAGGACAATTTCCGTCTGAGGGAAATCCTCCGCCCCGGGCCCGGGGAAGGCAAGTGGGAGCGCGCCCTCCCGGCCTTGCTGGAAGACTCCGGGAAGAAGGGCGCTCTTCTCGAACTCGGAGTGGGCCTGGTCCGATCCCTGGGGGACCTCTTCTCCTCCCCCCTGGCGGAGGAGGCCGGGAGAACCTGGGTGGAGACCTGGAAGGCCAAGGCATCCTCTCTCCGGGAACTCGCCTTTCCCCTGCGGCTCCTGGAAGGAGGCTTCCAGGAGGGCCTGGCCCCCCGTTCCCCGGCCTTCATGGCCCTTCCCCTGGAGGGGAGGGAGATCCTCCGCCCCTTACTCCCCGGTTGAGAAAGACGGCGGGCCCGCGGCTCTCCCCGGAGGAGTCCGCGGGCCCGCGGCTTACATGACCGGAATCAGAGAATCCCGAGCTGGAGATTTCCGGCCTTCACCAGTCCTTTGGGGTTCAAGTAGATCGTCTGGAAGAAGACCCGAATCCCGCCCTGGAGAAAGGGATCGTTGGGGATATTGAGCTTCACGTTCCCCGTCCCGGGCCCGACGAAGCTGAAGGGTAGGAGCCTGGCCGGATCCAGCAGAATAGTCCCGATGCCCGGAAGGGCGAGTCCCGGCACGTCACGGCCGAAGAGGTCCACGGCCACGACGAAGGTCGCCGGGGCCTTGTGGGTGATCGTGACCGTTCGGCCGGGCGCCCAGGCGCCCGAATAGGATGTCAGGACGTCGGCCGCTTCGTGGCACCCGATATCCACCAGGGCCGCCCCGTCTCCGTTGAAATCGAAGACCCGGGCGCCGAGATAGAAGTCCGGGCCGCCGAAAAGAGACAGGTTCTTCATCCAGCCCTTGCCGATGAGGGGGGACGAGGGCTGGAGACGGAAATCCCCCGCCTTGGGGTTCACGAACTTGGGGTCCACGCTGATGTTGCTCTTGGGGAACTTGGCGCTGCCCCCGTATCTCCCGGCGTAATTGGTGGTGTTGTTCCATGCGTCGTTGGACTCCACCAGCGAGACGGGGGGCTTGGCCGGGTCGTTGTCCACGTTGACCCCTTCCCGGCACAATACGGTGAGATTGTTGACGATCGTGCAATTCACGGCTTTCCCCCCCACCATCACGCCAAGGTGCGGGGTCTTATACACGGTATTGTTGTAACAGAAGGTCCCGCTCGGGCCCCACATATTGATCCCGTCGTTGTAGATGTCCACGAAGAGATTGTCATGGACTCGAGGATTCCCGGGCTTGGCCCCGCTCCCGATTCTCACCTGGATGCCCCGCTCCACCTTGGTGAAGTAGCATCCGGCCACCTCGATTCCGGGAACGCTCCCATCGATGTAGACCGCCCCGTCATACCAACCTTTACTTCCGTTCCGGAAGGTGATTCCGAAAAGCTTCGCTCCCGAGGCGGAGCCCTGGAAACGGAGCATCATGGGGGTCTTGCCCTCGCCGTCCAGGACCACACTCGAGGCTCCGCCCACGCCGATGATCCGGACCTTCTGCTTGATCACCTGGATCGGGAATTTTTCGCCTGTCTTGGTGGGGCTGTAGAAGCCGGGCATGACGAAGAGGGTGTCCCCGTTGTTCAAAGCCGAGACACCGGTGGTGATGGACTTGAAGGGCTGGGCGTAGGTTCCCGGGTTGTTCGCCTTTCCCCGGGCGGCGTCGACCCACCAGGTCTTCTGCGCGGGAAGGATCGATCCCGCAAGGAAGGAGAAAAGAAGAAACGCAAAAGAGGCACGTGTTTTCATGGCTGCCACCTCCAGGGATCTCGAGGAAAGAAGGGATTGTCATTCTAACCCCTTCTACGGGGGCATCAATCTCCCGGGGGGGGTATGCCGGGAACCCTTACAAAACCGTGGCGGGATCCATGTCCAGGAGGACCCGGACGCCGGCGCGTTTCTTGTCCACGATGGGAGGGAGGAGCCGCTCCAGGTCGTCCTCGGTGGTGGCG
>JALUZX010000572.1 GCA_027011425.1 Planctomycetota bacterium | reverse complement strand
CCCCAAGGTCCCCCACCCCTACTGGTTCAAGGTCTTCGCCCAGGGCCCGAAACACCGCCTTCTCATGCCCACGTGCCTCACCTTCGATCAGAAGGGCCGCCTCTGGGTCTGCAACCTGGGGGGGACGATCCTCCGCCTGGAGGACAAGAACGGCGACGGCGTGGCCGACACGCCGGTCTACCAGTTTCCCGTGAGTTCCGCGGCCATCCCCAACATCGTGAGCATGCTGTTCATCGGGAGCGACCTCTGGGTCAGCCTCTACGGCGCCATCGGGGTCTTCAAGGACGCCAACAAGGACGGGGAACCGGATCCCAACTTTCTCACGGTCATCCCCAAGATCCCCCACAACTACCACGAGACCAACCAGCTCGTCCTCGGCCAGGACGGCTGGATCTACGTGAGCATCGGCTCCCTCTACAACGGCGCGCCCGGCGCCCCCAACCTGGCTACGGTGGTGCGTTTCAATCCGGCCGCCAAGAATCCGGGATCCACCCTCCAGATCTTCTGCCGCGGCGTCCGCAACTGCTACGACCTTTGCTTCGACAACAAGGGGAACCTCTTCGGGGGAGACAACGGCCGGGACGACATGGGCCTCCAGGCCCCGCCGGAGGAATTGAACCACTATGTCCTCGGCGGCTTCTACGGATTCCCCACGGAAGGAACCAACACCATCCCCCCCATCGCGACCTTTCCCCCCCACAGTTCACCCTGCGGGACCTTGTTCTATACCCATCCCCGATTTCCCGGTTTCGCCGGTTGCGTCCTCATGGTTTTATACCGCCCCTTGCCGGGCAATTTCCTCGTCAATACCACCGCCCGAACCAGGAAGATCGTTCGAGTCCAGCTCATCCCTTCGGGGAAGACCTTCAAGACCAAGGTCTTCGACTGGGTGACGGGATTCGGCTCCGGCGACCCCCCCCTGGACATCGCCATGAACAAAGACGGGGAAGTCTTCGCCATCACGCACAACGCCTCGGGGATTCCCGATGCCCGGGTCCTGAAATTCTCCTACCCTTACCTGGACCTGAATCCCAAGCCTAAAAACGGGGGAAAACTGAAAATTCGAACCTGGGCCAAGTCCGGGTGGGGAGTGTTCAACCTGCTGGGCATCCCCTCTTCCCCCCTTTCCACTCCTTTCGGGAAGTTCTCCCTGTCCCCCTCCCGTTTCATCATCGTCTTGAGTTCCTGGGTGGCGCCGGGGAACGACCTCTACCGCCAGGAGGTCCCTGTGCCCAAGAACCCATCCTTGATCGGTGCCAAATTAGGAGTCCAGGCCCTGGTAGGCCCTTTGAACAACCCCAGCCGAATGGTCTTCACCAACATGAAGACCTTCACCATTCAATAGCCCCCTCGACTGCGTTCCCGGCACTCAAGCCCCTCCCCGGCCTTTCCCGAAAAAGATTGCGTGGGAAACCTTCCCCCCGCGGGGAGGAGACATGGATCGCCGGTTCGGGGAAAAGGGGCGGACATGCGGGAAGAACGACTGGGGCAGATCCTTTTGGAGACGCCCTTCCTTTCGGCCGGGGAGCTGGAGCGGTGCCTCCAGATCCAGGCCCTCTCTCCTTCGCCGAGGCCCTTGGGAGAGATCCTCATCGCCGAGGGTCTCATCTCCAGGGAGACCCTGGAAAGGGTGCTCCAGGTCCAGGAAGCCCGAAGGAAGAAGGGCCGGGAGAAGAAACAGGGCCTCCCCAGGCCCAAGGCGGACCTCAGCATGGATCCCTCGGACCTCCTTGCCTACGCCCGCTCCCTTGGGGCGACGGATCTCTTTCTCTCCCTGGGGAGGAGGCCCAGGTTCAGGATCCATGGGGACCTCGTTCCGGTGGGGGAAAAACCCGTCACCCAGGCGAACCTGGAAGGCTTCTTCGAGAGTCTCACGGGCGGGAAGATGGAGGCGCCCGGCCGGGACGGCCCCAGGTGCGGCACCTATTTCGGGACCGGACCGGACGGGGGTAGATTCCGGGCTATCGTATTCTCCAACTGGACCGGACGGGCCCTGGCCGTCCACCTGGCCCCCACCAAAGTCCCCTCCTTCGAGG
>JALUZX010000571.1 GCA_027011425.1 Planctomycetota bacterium | reverse complement strand
GGGCCGATCCTGGAATCATGGGGGCATGAAGCGAAACATTCTTTCCCTGGCTCTCTTCCTCCCTCTCTTTCTGGTCACGGCTCTCCCGAGGGAGAAGGCCTCCCCGCCCTCGAGGCCGCTCATCGGGATCACCAGCGTCTTCCGGCCTCCCAGGAAGGGCTCCCGCCAGGCCTACATCAAGGTGAATTCTCATTACATTCAGGCCGTGGTGGAGGCGGGAGGCGTGCCCGTGGTGCTTCCCGCCGTGGAGGACAAGGCCTGCCTGGCCCGTTACGTGGATGTCCTGGACGGACTCGTGCTGGTGGGGGGGGCCGACATCCCCCCTTCCGCCTACGGGGAGAAGCCCGATCCCTCAGACCGGGTCATGCCCCCCGAGCGGTATCGCTTCGAGAGCGCCTTGATCCCCCTCTGGCTGAAGAGCGGTAAACCGATCCTCGGGATCTGCCTGGGCGCCCAATTCACCAACGTGGTCTCCGGCGGGACCTTGATCCAGGACATCCCCAAGGAGGTGGGGACCAAGGTGCTCCATAGAAGTCCCAAGGGCGGCCCGGCCCGCCACGAGATCCGGATCGAGGCGGGTTCGCTTTTGGCGAAGATCCTGGGTAAGAGGGTGATCACCGTCTACTCCCACCACCACCAGGCCGTGGAAAAGGCAGGCCGGAACCTGAAGGTCGTCGCCCGGAGCGCCGATGGCGTGGTGGAGGCCCTGGAACGAAAAAAAGGAGGCTTCGGCCTCTTCGTCCAGTTCCATCCCGAACAGATGAAGAATTCCGTCCGGAAGAAGATCTTCACCGCCCTCGTCCGGGCCGCTTCCAGGAAATAGGAGTCAAGGCCCCATGCGCCGGCCCGGGGAGACAGAAGCCGGGGCCCTTGAAAAGAGGGAAACAAGGGTCTAGGGTCGCTTGCTCTTGCTTCGACTCTTGGCAAAGTGACCAAGGGGTGCTCGGCCCCGCCGGGACGGGGTAAGGCAACCAAGGCCCGCATCGAGGAGGAACGGTCATGATCGATCCCAAGGAGTTTTACGAACCCGGGATGATTCTCCACGGCCACAAGTGTCCCGCCATGCCCTTGGGGCTTCGGGTGGGGGCGGCGGCCATGAACAAGCTGGGGGTCGAGCGTGCCAGGGACGGCCAACTCATCGCCTTGGTGGAGATCGGGGAACACCACTGCGCCACCTGTTTCGCCGACGGGATCCAGATGGTCACGGGCTGCACTCTCGGAAAGGGAAACATCCGGAAGCTTCACTACGGCAAGTGGGGCCTCACTCTTGTGGAGAAGAAATCCGGCAGGGCCGTCCGGGTCTGCCCCAAGGCGGAGGCCATGCTGGCCAACAAACAGAGCCCTTTCTTCACAGAATACAGACAGAAAGGAATCCCTGCCTCGGAAGTTCCCGACGATGTGGTGGCTCCCATGGTTGAGCGCGTCATGAACGCCCCGGCGGAACAGATCCTTACGGTCGGGGAAATTTTCAACTATGCCTGGGAGGAACCGCCCCACTCCTTCGATGGATTCGTCTGCGAGATGTGCGGGGAGATGGTGGTGGAGCCCTACGGGCGGCTTCTCGGGGACAAGAAGGTCTGCATCCCCTGCCGCAACAAGGCCACGGGCCAGGAGGACGGAATCCCGAGGACTTGATTTGCCGGCATCGAGGGCCGGCCCTTGCGGGAATTCACGGAAAGTTCCGGTCTACGGGCCATCCAAAGGGGGAGCGGGGCCTCGCGCCGCTCTCTCTTTTTTTTCGCCTCCTCAGCAGAATCTGTGGGTCCTTGGAGGACCAAAAGGGCGGGGAATTCCCCGAACAGCCCGTAAAAAGCCGGGTTTCCGGCCTTCCCGCCTTTCCCTTGGATTTGACACCTAAAAACAGGGGCGGTTGTTGGCCTATTCCGGGAAGGTAAGGACCCTGAGCCCTGGTTTCAGACTATGCTTTCAAAGATGCTTCCTCCCGGAGAAAACATTGCCCTTTTCAAGTGGTGCGCCAGGATAAGGCCCCAAACATGGCAGGTCCTCACCAGGACGGGAGCTGGGCGTCAGCCCCGC
>JALUZX010000570.1 GCA_027011425.1 Planctomycetota bacterium | reverse complement strand
ACCCTTTGAGGGCCCGGAGTCTCCCCTCCCTTCCCGGCGCCGGGCAAGGAACTTTCTCCTTCCTGGGGCTTGTCCGGGCCCTCAAAGGGTCTCAGAATCCCTGGTTCCCCATGGACGCGAGAGTGGCGGAACTGGTAGACGCACAGGACTTAGGATCCTGTATCCCAAGGGATGTGGGGGTTCGAGTCCCCCCTCTCGCACCAGGCTCCCCCCTTCAGGGGACCCGGAAGGGAAGTCGAAAACAAAAAAAGAAAGAAAAAAAAGCGGGGAGAGAAAGGTCTGCCCCCGGAACCTTCCGCCCTGACTGCGCCCCTTTTTCCCCATGAATTACGCCCGCCAAAGCTTCGCGAGCCGCCTCCGCAAGGAAGTGCTCCTCCTGGACGGGGCCATGGGCACCATGCTCCAGGCCCGGGGCCTTCCCCCGGGGGAGGCCCCCGAGGCCTTCATGCTCTCCCGCCCCGAAGTGATCCGGGACATCCACCGGGCCTATGTGGACGCCGGGGCGGACATCCTCATCACCGCCACCTTCGGCGCTTCCCCCATGCGCCTGGCCGACCACCCCGACCTGGCGGGCCGGATGCGGGAGATCAACCGCCTGGCCGTGCGCCTCGCCCGGGAAGCGGCCGGGCCGGGGACCCTCGTAGCCGCCGGCCTGGGCCCTTCGGGGAAACTCATCGCCCCCCTGGGGGAAGCGGCCTTCGACGAGGTGAGAAGAAATTACGAAAAGCAGGTGGAGGCCCTGGTCTCCATGGACCCGGACCTCTTCATCGTGGAGACCATCTTCGAACTCCGGGAGATGAAGGCCATCGTCCAGGCCATCCGGAGCCACTACGACGGACCCGTCATCGCCCAGCTCACCTTCCAGGAGGACGGCCGCACATTCTACGGCACCGACGCCCTCACGGCCCTCACCGTGGTGGAGGCCCTGGACGTAGACGTGGTGGGCGCCAACTGTTCCGTGGGTCCCGCAAAGCTCCTGGAACTCTTCCAGGAGATGGCCCCCTACGCCGTAAAACCCCTTTCGGTTGAACCGAACGCCGGGCTTCCCGTGCGCCAAGGGGACCGGACCGTTTTCCCCGGGTCCCCCCAGGACCTGATGGATTGCGTCCCCGGGTTCGTCTCCTGCGGGGTCTCCATCATCGGGGGATGTTGCGGAACGGACGAAACCTACATCCGCACCATCCGTCCCGTGGTAAAGAGCATGCGGCCCGAACGGCCCGACCCCCTGCCCGTCACCCGCCTGGCCTCGGGCACCAGGACGGTTCTCTTCGGGCGGGAACTTCCGTTCCGCCTGATCGGGGAGAGGATCAATCCCTCGGGACGCAAGGCCTTCCGGGCCGAGCTGAAGGAGGGCTCCATGGCCACGGTCCGCCGCGAAGCGGCGGACCAGGCCCAGGCCGGCGCCGACGTCCTGGACGTGAACGTCGGCGTGGGCGGAGCCGACACGGAGCTGGAGGCGCGGCTCATGGCCGCGGCGGTGCGCACGGTCCTGGAGGTGGCTCCCGGCCCCCCCCTCTCCATCGATTCCGCCGACCCGGCCGCCCTGGAGGCGGGGCTGGCCGAGGCCCCGGGCAAGTGCCTCATCAATTCCGTCACGGGCGAAAGGGAAAAGATCCTCCGGGTCCTTCCCCTGGCCCGGAAGTGGGGAGCCGCCGTCCTGGGGCTCCTGGTGGACGAAAAGGGCGTCCCCAAGACCGTGGAGGAGAGGATCCGGATCGCCGAAACCATCGTGGCCGCCTGCGACGAGGCCGGGATCCCGAGAAGAGACCTCTTCATCGACTGCGTCTGCCTCCCCGTGAGCGCGGCCCCCGACCAGGCCCGGGCCACGATGCGCACGATCCAGGAGATCCGGAAACGGTTCCACGTCCGGACCCTGCTGGGCCTCAGCAACGTCTCCTTCGGCCTCCCGCGCAGGGACCTGGTGAACCGGACCTTCCTCGCCATGGCCATGGAGGCGGGCCTGGACGGGGCCATCCTGAATCCATTGGACCGCAACTTGGTGGAGACCGCCTCGGCGGGGAACGTCCTCCTCCAGAG
>JALUZX010000569.1 GCA_027011425.1 Planctomycetota bacterium | reverse complement strand
ACGGGGCCGGCCCCGGCCGGCGCCGCCCCCGTACGCTCCTGGTTCCCCAAGACCTTCTACGACGCCGGAACGGTCTTCGAAGGGACCAAGGTGGTCCACATCTTTCCCTTCAAGAATCCCCGTTCCAAGCCCCGCCGGATCAAGTGGATCCGGAAGACCTGCTCCTGCTCCCAGGCCTGGCTGGTGATCGGCAAGAAGGAAATCCCCTGGAACGAGGTGGTCCACCACCCGGTCACCATCCCTCCCGGCGGCGGGGGAGGGGTGAAGCTCCTGGTGGACATGACCGGGATCCGGGGGGTGAAGGAGGCGGAGGTCACCGTCGGGCTCGAAGAGAAGGGCGTCCCCAACCCGGTCTTGAAGGTCCGCGCCCTGGGAGTCGTCTACTTCGAGGCCGTCCCTTCGACGATCTCCCTGGGCCAGCTCGGCTGGGACGAGAAGAAGGATTTTTCCTTCACCGTATCCAGCACCAAGGTCAAGAAGTGGAAGATCACCGGCTGGGCTCCCCTTCCCCCGGGAGTGAAGCTGGACAACCCCAAAAGGACAGAAAAGGAAGGAAAGATCACCTATACCTTCCACGGAACCCTGGGCCCGGGCCTTCCTCCCGGCCCGGCGGGAGGAACCATCAAGTTGAAGACGGATTTCAAGAACCGCGTCGTCGAGGTCTCCATCGCCGCCGAAGTGAAACGACCCTACACGGTCAACCCCGAGGGCTACCTGGGTTTCGGGAGGGTCTGGCGGGCCCGGGGCAAGGAAAAGGTCATCGAGATCGAAAACCTCGATCCCTCCCGGGAACTCCAGCTCCTGGACGTGAAACTCCTGGAGATGAACCGCCCCCACAAATGGGTGAAGGTCCGCGTGGAGGTGGAGGACCCGGGAAAGAAGATCCTTGTCCACGTCCGGGTGGTCCCGGGCGTCCCCAAGGGACACCTCAGGGGGAAGATCAAGCTTCACCTCTCCCACCCCAAGGGGCCCTACAAGACGCTGGTCTTCTCCGCCTTCGTCCGGTGAGGCGACCTGGGGCCGCCCTTACTTCCCCTTCTTCCGGTCCCCCTTGAGGACGGGGTAGCGAAACCCCGTCTTGGGGTCCAGGTCCAGGTAGAGAAGCTTCAGCGCCACGGGGGACTGCTCCCTCTTCCATTGGTTGGCGTCGAAAAGGAAGAGGAAACGTTTCAGCCACGCCTGGAGCCGCTCCTTCCCGGCCCGGGGATGCTTGGCCTCGAGAACGCCCAGAATTTCCTCTGGACGTAATTTCTTCAAGGCGTAGAGGTAGAGGATGTCGTCCAGGACCTCGTAGGGCATGAGGTCCCCCTCGTCGGTCTGGTCCGGCGCCAGTTCCGCCGAGGGCGCAAGCTCCAGGATTTTTTCCAGGGACCCGATCCCCCACCTCTTCGCGGCCCGCTCCAGCATCCGGGAGATCAGGGTCTTTGGGATGTCCGCCAGGGGGGAGAATCCTCCCTGGTTGTCCCCGCCGGTGGTGAAATACCCGACGGCCACCTCGGAGAGGTTGGAGGTCACCAGGATGAGTCCCCCCACCGTATTGGCCCACCCGAGCATCATGGCGCCGCGGATGCGGGCCTGGGCGTTCTGGAGGGCCAGGGGAGAGGGGGGGGCCCCGCCGGCCATCTCCTCCATGGCTGCCCGGACCAGGTCGAATTCCTTCTCGATGGAGACCCGGGCGAAAGGCACGCCCAGCTCGGCGCAGAGCCCGCGGGCCGCCTCCAGGGTGGCGGCGCTGGAGAAAGGCCCCGAGAGATAGCGGGCCTCCACGCAGCGGGCGACCTTTTCCCTGGGGCTTCCCGGGCCGGGCAAAAGGGCCGCCGCCCGGGCGGCGGCGAGCAGGGCCAGGGCGCTGTCCCTCCCCCCACTCAGGGCCACCAGGAACTTCCGGAAGACCCCGGCCTTGTGGAAGTAGTCCCGCACCCCGAGCACCAGGGCGTCCAGGAGCTGGTCCAGGGCCTCCTCCACGGCCCCCGGCCCGCCGCCGCGCCGGTCGCCCCCTTCGAGGAAGAAGGAGCCTGTTTCCGGCAATGGGTATTCCCCGGGC
>JALUZX010000568.1 GCA_027011425.1 Planctomycetota bacterium | reverse complement strand
GACCACAGCCCCCGGCCCGCTCCAGGAGGCGCCCGCCACCCTCGGGAGAGAGACCTTTCCCGGGACTACGGCCCGCACCCTCTCTCTCTTTCCCCGGCGGAGGACGGCATGGACCCGGGCCTTCCACTCCCCGGAGGGGAAGGCCTCGAGGGAATCCAGGGGAAGGAGCGACCCGGGGCACCCGTCTTTCCCGGGGCCCGTGGAAACAAGGAAGGTCCCCAGGCGGGCCTTGGGCTTCGTGGAGGATCCCAAAGAACCCCCAAGGAGCTGGACTGCCTCCAGGAGAACGAAAAGGGCGGCCCCGAGCCCGAAAAGGAGACCCTTGGACGGCCGCCGGGGCCGGCGGGCTCCAGGCGTTTCCATCTTTCCCAGTGCCGTTCCCACTCCCGGCGCTCCTCAATCCAGGTAGACATGGGGCGGCGCCCCGTCACGAAGGCGGAAAAGCCGGTATTTCCGCGCGAGGATCCCAAGCTCCCTCCCCGTCGGGTCCGCCCAACGCTCTCCCTCCAGGAACCCTTCCCTCCCGGACTGGACTAGAATTCCCTTCAGGGGAATCAACCGGCCCACCCACTCCAGGAAGGCCGGATTCTTCCACGCGCCCTTCCGGAATTCCTCGAGGATGTGGTTGGTCGTCAGGGCCTGGGCCGGTTCCGCGCCTCCCAGGGTTCGAAAGCGGCCTCCCGAGAGATAGAAGGGGGAAATACTGCTCTTCCAGCTCCCCCCGGCCCTCATGCCGTCGCAATAATCCCAGGGAAGTTTCTCCACGTAGGACGAGGGGTCCGCCCGGAAGGTCCCCGCGATCTCCCCTTCCAGGGCCTTCCGGTCCAAAGGAAAGGTCAGAAAGGCCTGGGACGCCTCGGGAAGAAAGGAGAGGGCCAGAAGAAGGAAGAGCAGGGTCCGCCACCGGCTGTTTCCGGAGAAGACGGCGGCGAAAAAGGGAATCGCGAAGACCGCCGCCGACACAAGGAACCTGCCGGGCGTCCGGATGGCCTGGAAGAGGGCGCCGCCGTTGCGGAAGAGAAAGGGAAAGAAGGGAGCGGCCACGCCCAGGGAGAGGAGGAAGGAGGCGAGAAGAACGCCCCCCCACGCGGGGATCCCCGCCTCGCGTCTTCCGCGGACCTTTCCCGCCGCCAGGACCCAGAAAACGGCCCAGGCCGGCAAGAAGAGGAGGTCCGCCGCCGGGTAGCGGCCCAGACAGCACCCGTCCATGCGGAACATCAGGAGCCTGTCGGCCGGGGCGGCGAAGCTCAAGGGGACGGAGCCGGTGGAGTTGAAACTCGCCACGTGGACGCTCTTGTGAAGGAGGAGTTCCCACCAACCCGGGTCGAGGGCGAAGGCCGGAAGGACCAGGAGGGCGAGGAGAAGGGCCTTTTTCAGGAATGTCCCGGGGGGGACCGAACGGTTCCGGCCCAGGAACCCGGCCCCGAGAACGGCCGCCAGGAGAAGAGGGTGAAAGAAGAACGGATACTGGGGGTGCCCCCCCACGAGGAGATAGGTGACCAGGCCGGCGGCTAGATACCACCATCCAAAATTTCCGGGAGACCGAAGGTAGCGGAGGGCGCACCAGGCCCAAAGGGGCGCCAGGAAAAAGGTGGCCAGGACAAGGCCGTGCCCCTCGATTACGCCTTCCAGGAAATGGATGGGAAGCAGGGTGTAGAGGACCGCGGCGGCCAGGGCTCCCTTCCCGGAAAAACCCAGGGTCCGGGCAAGCAGGAAGGCGGGAATGGAAGCCAGGTAGAAGGCGAAGAAGAAGAAGAGCTTCACCGCCAGCACACGGCTTCCCGCCAGGGCGCCGAGAAGGTGAATGAAGACGGGAAAAGAGGAAGGAAAGACCGAATAGAGGGGATACCCGCCGTAGGACTGCTCGTTCCAAGTGGAGAGAAACCACCCCGAGTGGACCTGGTGGTCCATGTAACGAGAGAGGGAAAGACTGGCCAGCAGGTCGTGCCCCAGGGGATAACCGCCGGAGAAGAACCGGAAGGCGTGAAACAGGCCCAGGAGCACGAGGGGCGCCGCCCAGAGAAGGGCGCGGGGATTCCAGGGGG
>JALUZX010000567.1 GCA_027011425.1 Planctomycetota bacterium | reverse complement strand
GGATCTACGTCACGCCGGGAGACCTGTCCGGACTCCGGTCCCGGTGCCGAGGTCCCTTCAAGAATCTCTATCAGTCCTTCCGGAAAGGGGGAGCCTGGATCCTCTCCCGCAAGGCGGGCACCGATTGGAGCGACGTCACCAACCTGCCCTACCCGGCCTTCCTCTACCTGGTCACCGGCGAAAGCCGCTACCTGGAGAAGACCAAGGAGTTCTTCCGGGCCGTGGCGGCCCGCCCGCCCCACGACACCTACCTCACGCCCGAGTGGCTCCGGGCGGGGGCCGTGGCCCTGGACTGGACCTGGACGGCCCTCAGCCCGGCGGAACGAAAGAGGTTCGGAACCGCCTGGATCGGCATGGCCGAGTGGGTGCTGAAAAACGTCTGGCGCCACAGCGACTTCAACAACCACTTCGTCAATGAGCACCTGGCCGTGCTCTACCCGGGGGTCCTGCTCCGGGGGGAGGGCATCGAAACGGCCCGGGTGAAGGCCCTCCTCCAGACAGGCTCCGACTACCTTCTCCGCCACGCCGTCCCGGCGGCCGACGAGATCGCCGGGGTCCTCTCCAGGCGCAAATGGCCCAAGGGCCCGGCCTTCGCCCCCTACCTGGCCGAGCCCTCCCGGCCGGGCTCGAAGACTTACTTCTTCGCCGGCGGCCAGGCCGAGGGTTTCTCCTACAACGACTGGGGCTATGCCAGGCCCCTGGCGCTGACCTGCGAGATGTGGCGCACCGCAACGGGCATGGACCTCTTCAAGGATTCCTCCTTCTTCCGGGGCCAGGGAGTCTGGCACGCCTACGCCTCCCGCCCCGACGGCAAAGGCCTGGCCAGGGACGAAGACTGCCCCTCCGGATTCCGGCTCGGCGAAAACATGAAGACCTTCATGCACCTGCTGGCCGCCCGCCTGCGGGACCCCCTCTCCGAGTGGGTGGCGGAGAATGTGAGCTGGCGCTTCCCCCAGAAGGCCTGGAAGGAACTCCTCTGGCGGGACCCCTCCCTGAAGGCCCGGTCCCCCTCCTCCATGGGCCTTCCCCCGGCGGCCTGCTTCCCCAAGCTCGGCCACGTCTATTTCCGCTCCTCCTGGAAGGACCCGGAGTCGGCCTTCGCCCTCTTCCAGTGCGGGCCCTTCTACGCCGGACACCAGCACCTGGACAACAACACCTTCGTCATCCACCGGACCGGTTCGCTGGCCGTCGACAGCGGCACCAACGAGTATACTTCCCACCGGGCCAACTACTACTGCCGGACCATCGCGCACAACGGGGTCCTGGTCTACGATCCCTCGGAGAAGTTCGGCGGCTCCGTCTGGGGGCCAGGCGGCCCCCCGGGAAGCAACGACGGCGGCCAGGCGCGGGGCCGTGCCACCACGAGGGCCGGCGCCTTCCACCCAGGCTGTCCTTCCGACACAGGAAGAATCCTCTACTTCGAAAACACCGAAAACGCCGCCTATTGCGTGGGCGACGCCTCCCGCTCCTACAATGCCAAAAAAGTCAAGAAGGCCCTCCGGGCCTTCCTCCACCTCCGCCCGGGCACGCCCGACCGGGGCGTGGAGCCCTACGACACCTTCCTGGTCTACGACCTGGTGGAACCCTTGAAGTCCCTCCACGCCACCTGGGTGATCCACTCCATCGAGCGCCCCCGAATCGAGGGGGACCGGTTCGTGATCGCCCGGGACCGGGGCCGGCTCGCGGGCCAGGTCCTCCTTCCCAAAAAGGCCGGGCTCCGGCTCGTGGGAGGCAAGGGCAAGGAGTGCTGGGTGGACGGCAAGAACTACCCTCCCCTCCACAAGAAGCCCGATCCCGAGGCGGGCGCCTGGCGGATCGAGTTCGATTTCACCTCCACCGCCCTGGTCGTCCTCCATGTCCTCGGCGAAGGGGGGGACCCGCCGCCCCGGCTGGGAATGAACCGGAAGGGGAAAAACCTGGTCCTCCGGATCCGGAAGGGAAGGCTCGCCTCGGAGATCGAAATCCCTTTCCCCCCCGGCCCGGCCGGGCTTCCCCGCCTCCGCCTCCGGGGAAAGACCGGAAAGTCCATCCTCCTGGCCCCCCGCCT
>JALUZX010000566.1 GCA_027011425.1 Planctomycetota bacterium | reverse complement strand
GTCCGGGCCGTTGCGGCCGAAGAGGTCCGCCGGCCAGGGGAGGACCTTCCCCCCCCGGGGAGGATGGGGCTCGGGAGAAAGGGACGGGGGCTGGCGCTTCATCCGCTTCCACTCCTAGCGCAGGGCCTCCAGCCTCAGGTCGGGCAGGAACCGGAGGCTCAGGTTTTCCGCCCGGGCAAGGGATGCCTTGGGATCCCCGCTTTCCGCGGAGAGGAAAGCCGCGTTCAGTTGGGACGAGGAGGAGAGCAGGGGCAGGCGGATTCCCTGGGTGGAAGCAAGCCTGTTCTCGACTTTGAAGTTGGGGCCCATGACCCCGAGGGTGAACCACTGGGCGTAGAGCACGCCGCCCAGGAAGGAGGGATCCCAGGGGAAGTCCAGGACCACCGAGGCCTCCCCCTGGAGAGTCCAATAGGGGTGGAGGGATGGATGGGAGGGGGAGAGCCCGGCGGGCAGGGTGTGCTTGAGGCCCACCGCGGGAAAGGCCAGGTCCGGGCTGGTCCTCAAGTAGACCGTCCGTCCTCCCGAGAGGGCCACGGGCATGGGCAGAGGAAATCCGAGAAAGCGTGTATTGCTGAGTCCCAGAACAAGGAAGGCGGGAGCGCCGGCGGGGATGCCTTCCAGGGCCAGGGTGGTTCTCTCGCCGGGCAGGAGGCTCCCGTAGACCATGGGGCGGAAATCAGCCGCCGTGCCCGGAGTGGATGCCCCGTAGAGGGTCTCCTTGAAGGGGATCTTCCAGGAGAGGGCCCGGGCGAGCCAGAAGGGGAGATGCTTGCCCGGAAGGGCCCGGACCTCCATGTCGAGAAGGAGATCCCCTCCAGAGTATGGATATGGCTTCGCGAAGCGGAGGCGGAAATTCCTGGAATCCCCCCAGGGGGTGGGGCCGCCGCCCCCGTAGGGGACTGCGTCGGTGAAGTGGAAAGCCCCGGAGACCAGGGTGGCGGATGTCCCCCCGAAGTTGGCGGCGAAGTTCCTGGAGGCCCTCGTCGGGGGCCGGGCGGCCCGGGCGGCCCGAAGGGTCACCGACACGTCGCCCTTCTTGATCCTGGAGGCAGGGTAGGTCCAGTTGCGGAATTCGAGGGCCGTGAGTTTCGAACCCTTGAGGGGGGCGAGGTCCGTCCCGGAAAGGACGAACTGGAAACGCCCCGCCGGCGACCAGAAGAAGGTCGCGCTGGTGACCTCCGTGGAGGAGACGGCGCGGGGCAGTTCCAGGGCCAGGGGGGTCTGGGCGCGGGCGGCCGGTGCGGCGAGAAGGGCGAGAATGGTGAGGAAATGACGCGTCTTCATGAGATCGCTCCTTGTCCTGGGGGTGCGGGGATTTCCCAGTCGATTTTTTTCAAACGCGCACATCGGCGGTATAACTCCTGGTGGGTGTCCGGAAACGTATATACGCAGCATCATTTGGGAGGTCGATGTAGATCGTGTTGGGCGGGGGTTTGTGCACGGCTGCGGTTGTGAGGGGTTTTCCGTCCTTGTCGAAGATCTGGAAGGAGAATCGGTCGTTCACCTTTCCGGCATGGAAATAGACCATCACTTCTCCGCCCTTGACCATGGGGCCCGTCACGAGGAATGGGCCGATCTTTTTGCTGTGGTCTCCGGGAAAGTTCATGAGCCCCTCCTTTTCCGCCTGCGGGAAAGGGCTCTCTCCAGGGCCGCCCCGGCGGCGGGGACGCCTCTCCCCGCGCGGACGAGGTCCACCACGGCGGGGGTGATCCACCCCCGGCGGCCAAGGAGGGCGATCACCCGGGAGGCGAGCAGGTCGTTTTCCTTGGAAGGGATGTCGAGGGATGCCGCCAGTATGCGGAGGAGAAGACGGCGGACCGCGTCTTTCCTGCAGGGAGGGAAGGCCCGGTCCAGGATGGAGTCGGCCAGGCAGAGCAGGTCCCTGTCGGGGAGGGCCAGGAGGGCGTCCAGGTCCGTCTCTCCCGGGGAGGCGTGTTTCCCGGCCTCCCCGTAGAAGAGCCCTTGGACTGTAAACCCTCCGCCCAGGATGGCGATTCCGGCCAGGAGGGTCTCCCGGCGCGTGAGCCCCTTCTCGGGTGGGCGCTCCGG
>JALUZX010000565.1 GCA_027011425.1 Planctomycetota bacterium | reverse complement strand
CTCAACGGGAACTGCAGCTCCGGCGGCGGAGGCGGCGGCGGGTCCGGCGGGATGGTGATTCTCAATTCTTCCACGAAGATCATCCTCAAGCAGAAGCTCAGCGGCTTCAGCGTCACCGCCGACGGCGGAATCGGGAGCAACGGCCTCGGACATGCGGGTTTCTGGAGCAAGTATGAAACCGCCAAGAAGAAGGCCTCCAACCGGGGCGGTTACGGCGGCCTGGGGATCGTCGAACTTCTCGCTCCCGATCCGACCAAGGACATCATCTATAAACCCGGCCAGGTCAAACCCGAACCCATCAAGCTTCCTTCCACTTTCGGGGCCCTTTCCAGGGTCCGCTCCAAGTGGATCTACATGGGGGCCGTCCAGCGGCAGAACACCAACACCAACAACCCGAGGTACCTGAACAACGGTTCCGAACCGGGGAAATTCGGGCCCGAATACAGGTTCGCCGGGATCCACCCCCGGGGCGTGCAAGCAGGGTATGTGGACTACCGCACGGAGGTGACCCCCACGGGCGCCAAGGGTTGGGTGCATTTCTCAACCTTGGCAAAAGCGGTGATCCGGAACGCTGTTCCCGCCGGGGGAAGGGTAAGCTTCCACGAGGTGAAGACCACCCAGGCCGTTCTGGGACAGACCAACGCGCTCAGGGGAACCAGGGCAAGGATCGTAGACCGCGGGGGGAGCGTGAAGGGCGAATGGCTGGTCATCGGGAACACCCCGAACCAGCTCTTCCTCGATCCCGCCACTGGACCGGCCTTCTCGCTCAACTTCGCCGGGCTTCAGGTGGAAGTGGTCAACAAGTATTTTGACCTGTGGACCAACGGCAAGCCCGGCCTTCCCCTCCTGGTGGAGAACCAGAAGGCCCAGCCCACGGCGAACGTTCGCATCGGCTTCGCCGCCTGCCGGGGCTTCGACAAGAACGGCAACCCCATCGACCGGTATCCGACCACGGGCTTCGCCTACGACTTGGAGACCCTCCAGGGGAGGGAAGCCATGTGGAAGGATTCGAAGGGGGGCTATCTCGCCAGGCCCTACCTGATGTTCGACGTGCTCTTCAACCTTTCCTACAACCCTGAGAACCCCCTGGTTCCCAGGAACAAGACCGGCGTGAGCCCGGAGGCTCCCTTGCCGGAACTCAGGTACTTGGTGATTCCCTACAGGTTCTGATTGGAGGTTTTCCTTTCCCCTGACCCGGCCGGGTCCGGGGGGATGGGCTAAGCTTTGGGAGAGGGAAGAGGGGGGCGGCCCCCCGGTCCCGTATTTCCCTGTGAGACACGAGAGAGAGGGTTTTTTCCCATGAGATGGATCAAATTGACTGGCCTTGCGGGGCTTTGCGTTCTCACGGCTTTCCTTGGAGCAGGGTGCAGCGGCGGATCTTCGGGGAAGGCTCCCGCCGTGGGGGTCCGGTCGGGAAGGACCAACCTGCTCCGGGTGGACTTCGGAAGACTCGTGGATGTCTACTCCTGGAACAGGAAAGTTTCCAACCAGGCCGCCAAGGACCCCTCCCACAGGAAAGAGGTCCTCTACCAGAGGGACGTCGTCATCGGCCAGGGCATCGTCTCGGACGACAACAACTATCTCCTCAGGGAAATGGACCCCGTCACGGGCAAGGCCCAGCTCCTGGTCAAGTGGGATTCGGTCCTGGAAGCCTCCCAGTTCAACGCCGCACTCACCAACGCGGAAAACGCCGTGGAACGGGTTCAGCCCACCAAGTTCTCTCAGAACAGGGGGATCAACCCCTTCGACGTGGTTCCCCGGAACGCGGCCCTGAAGTTGTCTTTCGGGGCCATCCTGAATCTCCCCGACGATTACGCCATTCAGAACCCCGGATTCATCCAGCTCCTGGAGATCACGGGGAACCCCGAGACCGATCCACCGACCAAGGCCTTCCGCAGCATCCCGGCCCGGTTGGTGATCCGGGGGAACACGGTGATCCTGGATCCGGTCATCGTGGGAAGGGAAGAGAAGGCCCAGCCCGGGCTCAAGCCCAACCCATACGGCCTTCCGGTGAGTCCCAATTCCAGCGGCGCCAACATCCGGATCGCGATTCCCGTGGTGGACCGCCTGGGCGGGTTCCCCATCAAGCTCGCGGGCGACGTGATCCCCGAGGGCGGGAAGGACCGGAGGGGTCGGCTTTCGGTCATCCGTGATTTCCGCTCGGGGAACCGGAAGGACGATCACAACGGCTTCCTCTTCGACGAAACCCCTCCCCACATCGTGGGCGAGTTCCAGTTCGGGATCCTTGCTGTGGACCCCAAGAAGAACACCCTAACCCTCAACAAGCGGGCCAGGCTCGTGACCCTGCGGTCCAGGAAGACCGGGCCCGATGGAAGGAGCGGGGACGAGATCGTCCAGGAGGTGAAGTCTCCCAAGACGGGAGAGATCGTCCGGATCAAGGCGGAGATCGACGATCCGAACCTCCACGATTCGCCCACCAACGCGGTGGTCACCGTTCGGGTGAATACCCTGGAGGGATACGATTCCAAGGGGAACAGGGTGACCTTCCATGCCAGCAATTCGCCGCTGGGGGCTGACTGCAACGTGAAGGTCCTGCTCGACGCCGACCAGGACGATCCCTCTCTCTTCCTCAGCTTCTCCCCATCCACATCTCTCAGGAACCCCACCTCCAAGGTGAACCCCATGGCCTCGGTGACCATCACTTTCTCCGAGCCCCTGGCCCCCGAATCCCTCAGTGCTTTCGACACCCTCCTTCTCACGACCACCAACAGGCCCGATATCGTGAGGGACCCCAAGCTCGGCACTCCCACCCTGATCGTGGCCAACATGGTCCCCGATCCCTCCACGGGGATGTCCGTCCGCCTGGTGCCGCCCTTGGGCTTCAACCACGTGAAGGGCAATACCAAGGAAACCATCTACCTGATGGTCATGGCCCCCAAGGAGGGGCGGGGCGTCACCGACCTGGCGGGCAACAAGATCGATCTCCGGAGCAAGAAGAAGGACGCCTTGGTGGCCTCCTTCACCCTCGATCCCGACGCTGAGACGAACGCGGTGGCCAACATCGTCCATCGCTTCCTCAGCGCCGACGAAGACGGCACCCCGAGAGAGATTCCCGACTTCGGCCCGGTCCTGGATTTCTGGGGCCAGTTCAGCATGAAGGACTCCAGGCTCTACGCCTCGCCTACGGTGCGCTTCGTGAAATACGCCGAGGAATCCACCCTTCGGGCCGTCTTCCGCGGCGACAAGGGTGAGTGCATGAACAAGGGGAAACCCATGGGCGGGTTCCCTCTCTACATCACCCCGCGCAACGTATTCCAGCCCCCGCCTCCTTACAAGCAGACCCCCACGGGCGGCGTGTTCGAGCCTTTCGACATCTTCGGCTCCAGACTCCAGATGACCTACAGGGAGGACGATTTCCGGCTCTCCTACACCGATCCGGCCGACATGGAGCTGGACGTGGAGCAGATGAGCTGGGCTTCCTTCATGGGCAACCCCATCCTCTATGACGTGTTCGACCGGGTGACCCTCTATCTCTCCCATTGCGAGAGGCGCCCCGACCTGCGAGCCCAGTTGGTCTCGCCTCCTCCGCCGGCGCCGCCCCAGTGCATCCCCGATCCCACGTCCTTCAACTCCGGCCTGCAGGTCAAGTTCAAGGACAACGTCCTGGACGGGTCGGTTCAGGTCCCGGTCTTCGAGGACGTGGAATACGCCATGAACCCCAACAACAGCTTCAAGAACGCCCAGGGCATCCTCTACCTGCCCTACCCCAAGTTCCAGAGGACCTACACCTGGCGCGACCGGCGGCTCTCCAAGTGGGACGTCAAGAAGGACCAAGCCGTGGGCCTCGGCGGGATCGCCGTTCCCGGCAAGGAGACCACCACGGACGTCCCCAACCCCTGGTTCCAGATCAATCCCAACACCAAGAACAAACTTCCCCTGGCTTCGCCCCAGGGGGACGCCGCTTTCCAGGGAGACGTGGTGAACGGGCTTCACCCCATCGCCTTGCCGTTGCTCCTGGATTTCCTGGTCTACCCGGACGACCCCAACAAGCACGGCGGCCGGTCCACCAGCCTCAACCGTGCCATGATCGGCGTGGTCTGGTATCTCTGGCCCGGGATCCCGAGGTTGCGGCCCCACGGGTATTACCTCCAGCCGGGGGGCGTGCTGGGACGCAACCTGCCGGGCATGCGGGCCCACACCACGGGGGGCGTGAGCCCGACGGGGGTGAAGACCATCGTGGATCCCAAGAACACCTTCGTCGCCAAGGGCGGGTGGATCGTGGATCCCTCTCTAAGCTGGGTCAACGGCCGGTTCGTCGGCCCCCACCATGCTCCGCCCGTGGATGACCACGTGCCCTGGGCCAGGATCGATCTGCTCCGCAAGGTCTCCATCGTCACGGGTGGTTTCGTGGACATGACCCGACCCAACAAGAACAAGATTTTCGGCTCTCCTTCCAACGGGACGCCTGTGTGGGACGCCAATTCCTACAGGCCCACCCATTTCGAAGTGGTCACGGAGCCTCCCCTGGAGGACATGCCGGGCGGGACCAACACTCTCGTGGAATGGCGAGGCGTGGAAACCCTTCCCCACGACGAGGTCTACGACCCGGCGGCGGCCAACATGCCCGACAAGAGGGGCAACCTTCTGAACCCCCTCTATGCCTGCGACGCATACAGGCTGGCCGCCATCAAGGGGCACAGCTTCTACATCGACGCCAAGGGCTTCACCAACTACCACAAGGATCCCCAGGACCTGGTGAACCCGGCCACGGGGTTCGGTCCCAGGTACGTGAACTGGAGGATCGTCTTCACCAACAACACCACCTCCGTGCCGCCTCTGAGGCCCTACCTGGATTCTCTCGGGCTGGCCGTGAGGCTTGGCAAGAAGCAATAAGAGCAGGAATCAACAAGGGAAGCACTTTCTCTCCCGTGCGGGGGGCTCCGGGGTGGACAGGAACCCGGCGCCCCCCTTTTTTCCCCCCTTTCCCGGGACGTGGCCGTATGATGTGCGTCATGAGGACCTATCTCGCCTTGGGTCTTGGTTTCCTCCTGGGCCTGTCCGGGTGTTCCCGGGAGAAAGCCTCTTTCCAGGTGGTGAACACCGATCCCCGTGACGGGGCCTGGATCTCCCTCAACCAGGAGATCTGGGTGGGGTTCTCCCACCTGGTGGACTCCACGTCTGTGAACGAAAGGACTCTTCGGATCCTGGATTCGGATGGGAACCAGGTCCCGGGGAGGTTCCGCGTGCTCGGCCGCTTCGTGGTCTTCACCCCCCGGCCTCCTCTTTCGCCCCGTCTCGACGACGGGGGGTTCAAGCCTGGGGGGACCTATCTGGTGGAAGTCCCGGGGTTTCCCTTGCTGGACACGGTCCGGACCCTGAGGGGAGGAGGACAGACCCTGGCCCGTACCTTCCGCATGGTCCTCCACGCGGTGACGGGGAAAGAGAAGGATTCTCCCCTTCCCCTTCTCATGGACACCGATTCCCCGGGCCGGGGGGCCCTCCCTCTTTTGCGGGGAAAGAAGGACGGGAAACTCTTTCTCCTGGACGTTCAGGCGGGCATCAACCCGAGGATCACCTTTTCCGAGCCCCTGGACCCCCGGTTTCTCGAGGGTCCGGGTCCTTTCCTCCTGTCCACCCTGGAAGGGAAGTCCATCGGGATCCAGGCCTTGCGTCTTCCCTCCAAGGGAGTCCCTCCCGACCAGCTGGGCCGGGTCCTTGAATTGGTGCCTTCCCGGCCCCTGGAGCCCTCCCGGGAATATCGCCTTCGCATCCTCCCTGGGCCCTGGCTCTACGACTACAACAGGAATCCCCTGGATCCCGGGACCCCCGACGGAAGGGCCGCGGAGGTCCTGGTCCGGGTAGAGCCCAGGGCGGGAGAGGAGTTCTTCCAGGACCCCCGGGGATGCTCCCTGGAGACCTCTCCCGGCCAGGCCTGGGCGTGGTGGGGGGAGGGAATGGTGACAGCTTGCCTCTTGAAAGAGGCGGGGAACGGGGCTCTCGGGGTCTTGCGGCCCAAAGGAGATCTGACTTTCTATCCTGGGGCACGGGTGGAGGTGGAGGAGGGACGCTGGATCCGGATCCAGGGCCGGGATCTCTCCTTTTCCAGGATCCAGGTTCCCAGGGGGGTGACCTTGCGTTTCGCCCCCGGGGGGGCGTGGGTGATCCGTTCCCAGGGGCCCGTTGAGATCGACGGAAACCTGGTTCTGGAGGGAGAGGGGGCCGGCCCGCCCCAGGGAGGCATGCTTCTCTCCCCGGCGGAACTCCTCCAGCGCAGAGTCCGGAGCCTCCAGGGGGGGGGCGCCATCCTCGTCTCCAGCGGGAACCTCTACCTGGGCGGGAACCTCCGCTCCCACGGGAGCGGCCTGGTCCTGGCCAGCGGCGGACGGGTGCTCCTGGGGCGCCGTTTCCGGAAGGAGGGAGGCTGGGTGGAATGCGCCGACCGGAGCAGGCCCTTGCGGCCTGGGCCATGGGGGGGCGCCGAGGTGAACACCCGCCTTCTTCCGGACCGGAAGAGCCAGGGATGGGTGACCCTGCCCATGGAAGCGGAGGCTGTCTCCACCTTCCGGGAGATCCCCAAGGGCCTGGGCCCCTTGCGGCAGCCCGTCCTCCAGGTCTTTCCCGAAGAAAAGGATTCGGTGCTTCTCACTCTTCAGGGCGCGCCCGAAGATCCTCTCCATCCGGGCAAGCCCGATCTGACACGACTCACACCCGAGTATCCCCCCACGCACGTGGGCGCCCTGGAGGGAATGCGTTTCTTCCGGTTCCGGATCAGGATGCGGGTTCCACCCGGGCCCAATGCCGTCCTTCCCAGGGTCACGGCCTTCCTGTTGGGGAGAACCGCAGTGGAGTCCGGAGGCGGGGGTCGTTAGAATCACTCCGGATTCGGGGGAGGCGGAGCAGGGCGGTTTTCTTCTTGGATCCTCTCCCGGGACGGGGCCTTGGAATCGATTCCCCTGACCCTTCTACTCCTCTGGGCCGGGCTGGCGGGGCTGGCTTGCGGCTCTTTCGCCAATGTCCTGGCCTATCGAATTCCGAGGGGGGTATTCTTCCGAATGGGGAGCCGCTCCCATTGCCCTCTTTGCGGTGACCCCATCCCCTGGTGGGACAATATTCCTCTGCTTAGTTTTTTCCTCCTGGGAGGAAGATGCAGGTTCTGCAAGGGGCCCATCCCCCTTCGTTATCCCCTTGTGGAAGGCCTGTGCGGCCTTCTTTTCACTGCCGTCGCCTGGCGGGCCTGGGGGCCTTCCGGGCTGGGAACGGGATACGCCCTCCTGGGGTTCCTTCTTTCGCTCTGGCTCACGGCGGCCTCGGTCATAGACCTTGAGCACCGCATTCTTCCCGACTCCCTTACCCTCCCGGGAATTCCGGCGGCTCCCTTCCTGGCTTTACTCTCTCCTTTCGGGTTGGGGTGGCCCCAGGGCCTCTTCCCCGGGGCCTGGGG
>JALUZX010000564.1 GCA_027011425.1 Planctomycetota bacterium | reverse complement strand
CCAGAGGAATCGCCTTTCCCCCGGACGACGAGATGCAACGCTCCTTCGAGAGCGCCTTTCCCTACAAGGAAACCAGGGACCAGTTGAAGGCCATGGAGGAGATCAAGGGGGACATGCTGGCCCCGAGACCCATGGACCGGTTGATCTGCGGGGACGTTGGTTTCGGGAAGACGGAATTGGCCATGAGGGCGGCCTTCAAGGCCGTCCTGGGCGGCGCCCAGGTTGCCATCCTGGTTCCCACGACGGTCCTGGCCCAGCAGCACTTCGAGACCTTCCGCTCCCGCATGGCCGACTGGCCCGTCCGGGTGGAGGTTCTCTCCCGGTTCAGGACCGCCCGGGAGCAGGCCCGGATCGTCAAGGAGACGGCCCAGGGAAAGGTGGACATCCTCATCGGGACCCACAGGCTCCTTTCGCCGGACATCTCCTTCCACAACCTTGGCCTGGTGATCGTCGACGAGGAGCAGAGGTTCGGCGTGGCCCACAAGGAAAAATTGAAAAGGATGCGGGCCCTGGTGGACGTCCTCACCCTAACGGCCACGCCCATTCCCAGGACCCTCCACATGTCGCTTCTGGGACTCCGGGACATCTCCGCCCTCACCACCCCCCCGGCGGGAAGGGAGGAGATCGCCACCCTTCTCCGCCCCAGGACCCCGGACTTGATCCGCCGAGGCATCCGGAAGGAACTCCTCCGGGGGGGACAGGTCTTCTTCCTCCACAACCGGGTGCAGTCCATCGGGATGGTGGAGAGAGAACTCAAGTCCCTGGTTCCGGAGGCCCGCATTGTGGTGGGCCACGGCCGGCTCCCGGAGAGGCAGCTCGAGAAGGCCATGGAGACCTTCGTTTCCGGAGATGCGGACATACTTCTTTCCACGAGCATCATCGAATCCGGTCTGGACATTCCTCGGGCCAACACCATCTTCATCGACAGGGCGGACCGTTTCGGGCTGGCCGACCTCCACCAGCTCAGGGGAAGGGTGGGGCGCTACCGGAACAAGGCCTACGCCTACCTTCTCTACGACCCATTGAATCCCCCCAGGGGAGACGCCGCCGTCCGCCTCAAGGCCCTGGAGGAGCTTTCCGGGCTGGGCGCGGGTTTCGCCATCGCCATGAAGGACCTGGAGATCCGGGGGGCGGGAAACATCCTGGGGCCCCAGCAGTCCGGGCATATCGCCTCGGTGGGATACGACATGTATTGCCGCCTCCTGGAGGCCGCCTCGGCCACGCTGAGAGGGGAGATCGGGCCGCCTGTGGAATCGGAGCTGGAGATGGACCTGGGGGTCCCGGCCTGGATCCCGCCGGACTACATCCCTTCCGAGGCCCTCCGCATCGAGGCCCTGCGGGCCATGGAACGGGCCGGAAAGGAAGGAAGGCCCGGGGAGGCCTACCTGGAGCTGAGAGACCGTTTCGGCCCCCTCCCCGAGCACGTGAAAAACCTGCTCCGGCTCTTCGCCCTCAAGGCCTTCCTGGAAAAAGAGAGGATCCGGAGGTTCCGATTCGACAGGGTGGACCGGTTCGTGGTCCGCCATCCCCCGGGGAGGCCTCCCCGGGGGAAATGGGTGCAGGCCTTCGCCCATGTCCGGATGGTGGAACCCGGCGAGACGCACCTGGTCCTGCCGATCCCGCAGCCCTCGCCCTTGGAGGCCCTGGCTCTCCTGGAAAAGGCCCTCGGGCTCCCTTCTCCCCGCTTGTGGGAAAGAGAAGTGAGGGAGAGAATGCCCCGCCATGAAGCCTGAACCCTCCCAGGTCCCGGGACGAAAGAACCGAAAGAAGCTCGGGCTCCTCCTTCTCCTCCTGTCTCTTTCGGCGGCGGGAGAGGGAATGGCCCAGCCCCATCCCGCTTCCCGGCCGGCCGGGAAATGGCTCAAGGAGAACTGGGTCATGGCCGTGGTGAACGACAAGGTCATCACCTGGCGGGACGTCCGGTCCCGGATTCCCTTGTCCGCCCAGGAGATCTGGAACAACCCGGCCCGGCTCAGGAAGGAGGAGGACCGGATCCTGAGGGAACTCACATCTTCCCTTCTCCTGGAAGAAGGGGTGTACACCCTCCCCCACC
>JALUZX010000563.1 GCA_027011425.1 Planctomycetota bacterium | reverse complement strand
GCATTTCTCCTCGGGGGCGGCGAACGCCGGCATGATCGCCGTCACGGGCGACTACGGGGTGGGCACCTCCGTGCTGTACGTGATCGATACAAAGGCCAAGGTCCTTTCGGTCTACGAAGCCCGGGGCGGGGCCAAGAGTTCCCGGCGAGTGGTCTGGGTTGGGGCACGAAAGATCGACCTTGACCTGCAAACCGAGTCCTACAACGATGAATCGGAAGTGTCTTACGAGCAATTACGGGCTATCTTTCAAAAGAAGGGTCTTCTCCCAGGCGGGTCCTCTTCCATGAAGGGGACCAAGGGCGCGGGAGGAGACTGAGCCCTTTTCCGTCCCAGCCCAGCGAATGGGAGACGAGAACGAGATCTACCCTCAGGAGGCAACCGTGTCACAAGACTACATTTCATTCGAAGACGCCCTCAAGGAGCTGAACCTTCGGAGCGCCGAACTCAAAAAGCTCATGTCCGAGGGCCAGATCCGCGGGATTCGTGACGGCGAGTCCATCAAGTTCCGCAAGGAAGAGGTGGAGAACCTGGCGAAGACCAAGGGGGAAGAGGTGAGCGAGGAGCTTCTCTTCGTGGACGAGGAAGGCCTGGACGAGGGCATGGCCACGGCGGAGATCTCCGAAGAGGACACCCTTCTCGAGGCGGAGCCCGAGGTGCTGGAGGAAGACATCGAACTGCCTTCCGAGCCACAGGAGACCCGGCCCCAGAAGCCGGCCCGCCGCGCGGCCCCCCGTCCGGCCCGGAACAGGACCCGCAGGGAAGAGACTGCCTCCGCCAACGAGGAATCCACCTGGGAGCGGGTCCTCGTCATCGCCACGGCAGTGATCATGTTCTACGGGATCCTGGCCGTCATGGCCGCCATGAAGGCCCAGACCAACGACCTGACCAGTTTTCTGGCGAACATGTTCAGTAAATGAGGCAGGCCGGCCCCGGGGAGACCCGGGGCAGCCAGAGGGAGGAGACCTATGTGGAAGAAATCGTTCCGGCTCCTGGCGCTGGCCCTGCCGGTGTGGGGGCTCATGTCTTCCTGCGTGAGCCGGGATTCCTACTTGCGCACGTACAACGCCCTCAGGAATACCGAGAAAGCCCTGGAGCAGAGCAAGCGCTACATCCAGGAGGTAGAACAGGACCGGAACCAGCTCAAGAGGAAGCTGGACGACGCCCTGGCCCGCCTGGGGGACGCCAAGGCCCTCCAGGCCCGTAAGGCCGAGCTGGACGCCCTGGTGGCCCGCCTCAAGAAGAGCCTGGGCGCCATGGGGGGGCTGGGCCCCAACGTGGAAATTCTCCAGGGCAAGGAGGGGGTCAAGCTTTCCATCCAGGGAGAGGTCCTCTTCGCCTCGGGCAAGGCCGATCTCTCCCCCGAAGGGAAGAGGACCCTGAGACGGGTGGCGGAAATGCTCAAGAGGGAGCGGTTCCGGGTGCGCGTCGCGGGCCACACGGACACGGACCCCATACGCAAGAGCCACTGGCGGAGCAACCTGGATCTCAGCGCCAACCGGGCCGTCTCGGTGGCGGAGTATCTGGCGAAATGCGGAGTGCCGCGAAGCAGGATGGAGGTGGCCGGGTACGGGGAATTCCGTCCCAGGGTGAAAGGGAGCACTCCCGAGGCCAAGCGACGGAACCGGAGGGTGGAGATTCTCATTCTTGGCAAGCAATAGGTTTTCCTCCTTCCGGCGGGTTCCCAGGACGGGTCGCTCTCTCCAGGGGGGGCGGCCCCTTCTCTTGGAGGGACTGAGCCTCCTTGTTTTCTTCCTTCCCTTGTCCTCCTGCGGGGGAAGGAGCGGTCCGCCCCCGGAAGGGGCCGACCCCCGGGTGGAAGGGCTGCGCCTCCTTGCCTTCGTGGGGGGAACGGAAGGCCTGGAAGAACCCTTCTTCATGGACCGGTTCGAGGTGACCCGGGGACAGTTCGCCGCCTACCTCTCCGCCCTGGGAAAGAGCCCGCCCCCCCAGCTCCTGAAGGAGTGGAAGGGCCTGCGGCCTCCCTCGGCCCAGGAGGACTGGCCCGTCTCCATGGTTTCCCCATCCCAGGCCCTTGCTTTCGCCAGGTGGCGGGG
>JALUZX010000562.1 GCA_027011425.1 Planctomycetota bacterium | reverse complement strand
GGCTACCCCTCTTCCCTGGATTACCGGGCCCTCTATCCCCTGGGGCTCCCTCCGGGGACCCCCGGCGCGGGGGACTACCCCATCCGCACCGCCCCGCCCGGGCCGGGACGCTACAGGATCCTCCTCTTTATGGGCCAGGGATATACGGCCTGCGAAGTGGACTCGGATCCCCGGGGCGTCCTCTCCCTGAGGAAGATCCTTTCGGCTCCCTCCACCCGGTCCGGGAAAGGAGATTACGTGGCCTTCCAGGTGGCCGTGGGACTGGACGTGGACCTGGACCCCAGGCCCTTGATGCTGGTGGAGCGCGTCCACCCCTCCACGGGGAAACCCACGGCCCTCCCCGGAAAGCTCCTCCTCCTTCCTTTCCGCCGTTCCGCCCTGGATTTCTTCCTGGGCAGGAAACGATAGGCCTCCCGCGGAGGACGTCTCAGTAGATCCCGGTCACCACCCCGGCATGGATGTAGAGCGTTCCCTTCCTGGCGGAGAAAGCGGAATCGTTGGTCACGTAGAGGCTCCCCACACCCAGGTCCACCCCATTGGTCTTCACCCACAGGCTGAACTGTGAGAAGGTTCCGTCCGTGGTATAGAGGTTGAGGGCCTTGTCGAAGGAAAACCACTGGCCGAAGAACTTGAAGCCCAGGATCCAGGGCCGGGGGGGAGTCGAGAAGAAGGGATTCTGGGGAGACCGGGAATACCCGCCCTTCGAATTCAGGGTATAGGGGCCGAACCACCCCAGGGCCTTGAGAGGATCGACCCAGAGCGGGGCCGAGGGACCGAGAGGGGTTCCCCCCCATTTTCCGGTGCTCACCAGCCACAAGGTCCAGCCCGAGGGGGGCCCGTTCTTGCACCCTCCATAGATGGTAAAGAACCGGGTGGTGGAAAGAAAGATGCGGGTGCCGTCCGTATGGGGAGAGGAGGACCCGGGGACCGTGCCTCCTTTTCCGAAATTCGTATGGAAGCAGTTGCTCGTGAGGGTCGCCTCGTCCAGGTAGACCGAGGTCCTGGCCTTGGGATAGAGGTCGTTGTCGTACACCAGGAGGTCCCAGCAGAGGCTCTTGCCCGCCCCTAGGGTGAAGACCTTTCCCGTGTCGAAGGGGAGCTTGTACGCGAAAGGATTCGGGAATCCGTATCCCGAGTGGGCCGGGAAATGAATGAACTTGGGAGAGATGACCGTGACCGCGTCGCCGCCCTTGTTCTTCCCGAATTCGTTGGACATTCCCGAGGCCTTGACCTTCGCCGTGGAGAGCACCAGGGAGAGCTTGACCTGGAAGGGAGGGTGATCGGGACGCGTGTTGTACTGGTAGAAGGAGGACATCCGGAAGGCGATCCCGTGGATCGCCATGGGCGCGGCGGGCTTGAGATCCAGAACCTCCTGCCACCGGCACTTCCGGACGCTCGAAATATTGGACCTGCGAAAGAGGGCGGTGACGTAACTATACCCCACCTTGTCCTTGTAGACCGGCGGAAAGACAACCTGGGCGCCCGCAGCTGTGCAAAGCAGGGCGGAAAAGAGAAGAACCCGGCTTTTCTTCACGGCCGTTCCTCCCATGGCTCCAAGGGTCTCGGAAAGAAAAAAATATTCTAGAAAGCCCCGCCCGGCGTGAAAAGAAACCCAGCCCCTCCGTCGAAGGGGGGAAGTGAATCGAATCGGACAATGCGCCCCCCCATTACAGGGTGAGCCGTCAAGTCAGGGGGAGGATCTCCAGGACGTCAAGCTCCCTGCAGACCCCGGGCGTCCCCAGCAGGTCCCCCAGGCTGGGGCGGGTCCGGCCTTCGTCTCCCGAGATCCATTCCTTGATGTAGGTTCCATGCTCGGCCCGGACCTCCACCGAAAGAAGCCTCTCCCCCTGGGGCTCGGCGGACCGGATGGTCACCTGGCGGATTCTCTCTTTGTCCGCCCTCCTGTGGGCCACCCGGGCGGGGGTTCTCTGGACGATCCGGATCCTCGTGCCCGGAAGGGAGTGGAGCTTCTCTTCCGGCACCGGTTCCTCCGTCTCCACAAGGGCCCGGTAGATCTTGTCCGTCGGGGTCTCCTTGAGAATGGCCACGCGCTTGCGCTCCACCCGGTGCAGCCCAGTGATATCGATCCGCCCGGCGGCATACTCGTTGATCTCCCGCTCGAGTTCCGCCAGATCCACCTCCAGCACCTTGGGATCGATCACCTCGAAGATGAAGGGACGGCCCTCGCCGAGCATCCGAACGTCGATGTCTTCCCGGCCCGCGCCGTGGAACTTCCCCTTCCTGGACTTGAAGGCGCGAAGCGCCTTGCGGGCGATCAACTCCTGGATGGAATCCTTGGTGAGCTTTCCGAAGCCGCCGCAGAAATCACAGCCCCCTTTGCGCCCCTTGCAACGGGGACAATAGAAGATGGTCTGGGGAAGATCCCGGACATACTTCCGGTAGCGTCCTTCCAGGAAGACCCGGACCCTCTGCCTGGGAGGCGGCCCTCCTTTCCGGCCCGCCGGACCTCTCCTGGACCTGGAATTCCCTTCCCTCTGGGGTCGCTCCATGAATTCTCCTGGCGCCTCGGGCCGAAACGAAGGGGCCCCTCACCGGTCGCGGGGGGACGCCTTTGCCCCTTCCGGCCCCCATGGCCGGTATGAAAAAAAGGAAAGGCTGGTCCCTTCAGGGATCGCACCCGGTGAAAGACCCGGGGGCCGGGCCGTCGGCATGCGGCCCGGGTCAGGAAGTCTTGGCCACCGAGGCCTTTCCCGCAACCCTTTCCCGCATCCTCGCCACGAGACGGAAGAATTCCCGGACCTCGATGGGGCGGTTCAGGGTGGAGTAGATGTGGAGCTTGGCCTTCTCGCTGGCCAGGAGCTTGGCCTGCTTGGGGGTGGTCACCAGGACCACGTCGGTGTCGCGATCGAACTCCCTCAAGGCGTGGACCTGGGCGACCCCGTCCTGGACCCCCTCCTCGTGGCCGATGATGATGTAATCGTAGGACTTCTGGCGGGCCTTGTTGATGGCGGAGAAGCCTTCCGCCACGTCTACCTCCATCCCGTGGACGCATTTGAGGCCCACCTTGATATGGTCCCGGGTGATCTTGTCTTTTTCGATCAGAAGAATGTCCATGCCTACCAGGCCTCCTGAATTCGTCCCGAAAAGCCGCATCGGCCTTCGTCGCGGGGGGTTCCTTTCTCCTCATCGGCCCGAATCGAACCTTTCTGAAGAAAGGCAGAAGGAAGGCCTCCGCCCTCCGCCCCGGTAGAATCCCGGAGTGATCCAGCTCGGAATCGACGAAGCGGGACTGGGCCCCATCCTGGGTCCCCTGGTGACGGCCGGAGTGGCCCTGGAGACGCCCGGCCGGGGGAGGGATCCCTTCGCCCTCCTGGAAAGGGTCGTGGCGAGAAAGGGAAAAAAGCCCCGGGAGACCAGGATCCTGGTGGACGATTCCAAGCGGGTCTTCTCGGGGAAGAAGGGGCTGGCCCACCTGGAACGGACCGCCCTGGCCTTCATGGCCCTTGCCTGGGGATCGCCCCCCGCCACGGGGGAGGAGCTGGCGGGGCGGCTTCTTTCAGGGGGAAGCCCCAAGGAACGTTCCTCCTGTCCCTGGCTCTCTCCCCTGGACTTCTCCCTGCCCCTGGCCGCCTCTCCGGACAAAGTGGAACTGGACAGCTGGCTTCTGGCCAAGGCAGCACGGGAGGCGGGCCTCCGGCTCCACGCCCTTTACCTGGCAGCTCTCCACCCCAAGGAATTCAACGCCAGCATCGACAGGACGGGAAACAAGTCGCTGACCCATTTCGAGACGTTCGTCCGAGTCCTGAAGGCTGGCCTGGAACACCACCCTTCCCGGGTAGTCCTGGACCGGGCCGGAGGGAGGATCCACTACGCCCTCCCCTTGGCTCGAGCCTTTCCGGGAGCCGGGGTAGTCTCCAGGGAAGAGACGCCTGCCCGGCAACGCTACCTCCTCCGCCTCCCCCAGGGCTCGCAAGTGGAGATCTGGTTCCAGGAAAAAGGAGAATCTCATTTTTTCTCCATCGCCTTGGCCTCCTGTCTGGCCAAGTATGTGCGGGAGGTCTTCATGGAAGCCATGAACCGGTGGTTCCAGGAGCGGGTTCCCGGCTTGAGACCGACGCGGGGTTACTTCGTGGACGGCCGGCGCTTTCTCAGGGAGGTACGCGAAGTGGCCCTGAAAGAGAAGGTGGAGGAAGAAGCTTTTCTCAGAAAACGTTGAAACTTTCTCCTTCCCGCCTTCTAACAAAAAAGGAAATTTCCTCCGTATCTTTGAGGAAAGCAGGAACCCCCGGGATCGGCCCCTTTCTTAAAGACAAGGCGGAGCAAGGGTCCTGGCCCTGGAAAAGGCCGATCGGGGTAAGGTGAAAGAGGCAGGCTGAAAAAGGAAGGGCGCCCGCCTGGGTCGCACCCCAGACGGGCGCTTCACTGCCAGCGAGTCAAGCCGAGGCGGGAGTCTTCCCCGTTCCTGCTACGAGGGGATGGTTTGGTCCAAGGCGGGCGGGTGAATTTCCAGCGGTTCCCTCTGTCCGATCCTCTCGTGTCCGGAGCAAGTCCGGGATCGACCTGGTGGCTCGACTCGTTGACAAGGCGGAGCTCATTTCCTTTCGAAGACCAACAGGGGCTGCCGAAAATCCCGCTGTTGATCCCAAGTAAGATTTTGACGAACTTGGTGCTGTTGCAGGTTCCCTGGAAACCCAAGATTTCTTCTTTTTTCTTCCCGGGGCACAGGCGGCGGCCCCTTTGGCTCGAAGGGAGACATGGGGCCTCCCGGCCCGGAAGGAGCACACCATGGCGGACGTCTTGGAGACCCTGAAACGGAGAGGCTTTCTCCAGCAGATGACCGATGAGGCATCTCTCTCGGAGATCCTGGCCTCCGGGCCCACGACATTCTATGTGGGGTTCGACGCCACCGCCCCCAGTCTCCACGCGGGAAGCCTGGTCCCCATCATGGCCATGGCCCACCTCCAGCGAGCGGGCCACCGGCCCATCGCCTTGCTGGGAACAGGAACCACTCTCATCGGGGACCCCAGCGGAAAGACCGAGTCCCGCCCCCTCCTCTCCCGGGAGGAAATCGCCCGCAACAAGGAGGGCATCCGGGCCAACCTGGAGAATTTCCTCGCCCTGGATGGAGAAAAAGGCCTGCTCCTGGAAAACGGGACCTGGCTGGAGCCCTTGAAATACCTGGACTTCCTGAGGGAGATCGGGCGGCACTTCAGCGTCAACCGCATGCTCGCCGCCGAGACCTACAAGATCCGCCTGGAGACAGGCCTCTCCTTTCTCGAGTTCAACTACCAGGTTCTCCAAGCCTATGACTTCCTCGTCCTCTACAGGGACTATGGTTGCAGGATCCAGGCCGGCGGCGACGACCAATGGGGCAACATGGTGGCCGGCACGGACCTGATCCGCCGGGTCATGGGCCCCGGCGCCAAGGCCGAGGCCATGACCTTCCCCCTGCTGACCACGGCCTCGGGCGCCAAGATGGGAAAGACCGAGAAGGGCGCGGTCTGGCTTTCGGCGGAGCGTTTTTCCCCCTACGACTACTACCAGTTCTGGATCAACGCCGACGACCGGGACGTGCGCCGGTTTCTCCTTCTTTTTACCTTCCTCCCCGAGGAGGAAGTGGAGGCGCTGGCAGCCCTCCAAGGAGCGGAGATCCGAAAAGCCAAGGAAACCCTTGCCTTCGAGGCGACCCGCCTCCTCCACGGGGATGAAGAGGCCCAGAAAGCCCGGGAAGCCTCCCGGGCCCTCTTCGGCGGGGCCGGCGACGCCTCCCGGGCGCCCACGTGTATCCTCTCCCCGGGAGAAGCGGACCAGGAGATGGACCTGCCCGCCCTCTTCGTCCGGGCGGGCCTGTGCAAGTCCCGCAGCGAAGCCAGGAGGCTCATCCTCCAGGGGGGTGCCTACCTGGATGGAGAAAGGGTGAAGGACCTGGAAAAGAAAGTGGATCTCTCCAGGCTGGACCCGGAGAAAGGCATCCTCCTCAGGGCGGGAAAGAAAAAATACTGCCGGGTGATCCGGGCCCCTGAATGAATCCCGGCGATAGGAGCAGAGGCCGGCGCTCCCCCCCCGAAACAGCGATCCCTTCAATCTCATGGGGCCTTCCCGCCGAAGAAGAGGGCAAGGAAAGCCATGGATGACTCCAGGAAAAATTCCAAGACTGCAGCAGAGGAAAAAATGGAGGGTTGGCTGCGGGCCGCTTCGGCCCTGCCGGCCCACCACGTGGTCCTTCTTTTGGCCAACGAGGTGATCCACAACCCCGACGCCGGGGCCAAAGACCTGGAAGAGGTGCTCGCCCTGGACCCGGCGGTGGCCATGAAGGTCCTAAGGCTCTCCGCCTCGGCTGCTTATGGAGGAGAGTGCGCCGAGACCCTCCTTCTCGCTCTCATGCGGATCGGGTTCACCGCAGCAGGCGACGTGCTCAAGGTTTTCTCCAAGCTCCAGAAACAGGGGACCTTTTCCCCCAGGGCCCAAAAGGTCTACCAGGACCTCTGGGCTCACAGCGTCATTTCCGGGCTCGCCGCCCGGGAGATCTTCCGGAGGGCCGGGGTGACCAACCAGGAGATGCTGGACAAGGCCAGGCTGGCAGGGCTCCTACATGACATGGGGCGGCTTCTCCTCCTGGCGGGCGCACCGGAGCGGCACGAGCTGGTAATCCA
The DNA here is from genome assembly GCA_027011425.1 of Planctomycetota bacterium. Classification (GTDB taxonomy): domain Bacteria; phylum Planctomycetota; class UBA1135; order UBA1135; family JALUZX01; genus JALUZX01. Next base: position 829 of record JALUZX010000562.1, on the reverse strand, counting down.
CGGGAACCTCAACGGCCACCTGGGGAGTCCCGCCCGGGAAACCAAAGTCTTCGGCTTCGACCACCAGGAGCTGGGGAGGGTGGCCGGAGACACATGGAACCTGGGAGAGGAGATGACCCTGGTCCTTAGCGCCCACCACAAGGAGAGCCTTCCCGGCCGCGAATTCATCCTCCCCAACCTGGCCCACCTGGCCGACTGGGTGGCCCTGAAGATCCAAGACGAATGGCAGCCCGACCTGGAGGAACCCTCCCAGGCATCCCTCAAGGCCCTTCACCTGGATCCCAAGGAACTCCGTCTCTCCATCGCCGCCGTGAAACACCAGTGGAAGAAGGTGGTGGAATACCTGGAAGAAGCCACCCCCATGGAGCAGGACTGACCTGAAGTTTCAACCCAGTCCCCTTCCCGGAGGCGCACCGGCCCGTTTTTTTGCTGGATTCCGGCGTAATCGAAAAGTGGTGCGCCAGGCAGAAGCCGAAAGCCGGCCGGTCCGCGGATCCCGCGGAAAATCTACCGCCTACTTCAAGTTTACGGCCCAGGGATTTCCCCAGGGGCCCAGGGTTCCCGTGGCGGGGTCGAAGAGCAGGGGGCAGAAGCGGAAACACCATCCTGCCAGGCTCGAGGGAAGACCCGAAGGCACCTGGAAGGCGCTCTTGGCTCCCCCCTGGGAATCCAGAAGCCCAAGAAACCCCTTGAAGACAGGCGTGTTCGCAAGGGACAAGAAGAGGGGTCCGTTCTGGAGGTCGAATTCCAAGGGGAGGACCAGGGAACCCAGGGGGAAACCCTTGTCCAGGCCCCGGAGGCTCGTCAGCACCACGTAGCCCTTCCCACC
>JALUZX010000561.1 GCA_027011425.1 Planctomycetota bacterium | reverse complement strand
AGTTCCTGGAGCACGTCTATGCGATTCCAGGCGGCGAGAAGATCAATCTTTGCCTGCAATGCGGGACCTGTTCGGCCTCCTGTCCCACGGCGGAGGCCATGGAATACGGTCCCCGCGAGATCATCGCGGCCCTCCGGGCGGGGATGCTGGACCGGATGTTCGAATCCAACACGGTCTGGCTCTGCGCCTCCTGCTACCTGTGCACCGTCCGTTGTCCCGCCGGGATTCCATTTACGGATGTCATGTATGAACTCAAGCGGTTGGGGGTGAAAAAAGGCCTTTACAAGAAAGGCGAACCCAACGCGATCATCGCCCGGATCTTCGTGGACTCCGTCCGGAGGTTCGGGCGGAACGCCGAAATGCGGCTCATGCGCGAGTTTTTCCTGAAGTCCAATCCCTTCAAGAGGCTCGATCTCCTTCCGGTGGGCCTCAAGTTTCTCAAGAAGAAGAGGCTCAAGTTCGGCGTGAAGAAGATCAAGGGGGTCGAGGGACTCCAGAAGATGTTGGCCGCCGTGGAAGGAGAGGAGGAGAAGAGATGGCCGAAATGACCGCGAGGAAGAAACTGGTCTACTCCTACTTCCCGGGGTGTTCCCTGGAAGGCGTCAACGAGGCATACGACATCTCCACCAGGAACACGGCCAGGGTCCTGGGGATGGAGTTGCGGGAGCTGGATGACTGGAACTGTTGCGGCGCCACGGCCTACGTGGCCGTCAACGAGAAGAAGGCCTTCGTCCTGTCGGCGCGGAACCTGGCGCTCGCCGAGAAACAGGGCCTGGACCTCGTTACGGTTTGCAGCGGGTGTTACCTGGCCCTCTACAAGGCGAACAAGTATATCGCCCAGAATCCCACGCTCCGGGCCGAGGTCCGCAACGCTCTCCGCGCCGGGGGCATGGATTTCGCCGGAAACGTGAGGGTCAGGCACTTCCTCGAGGTCGTGGTGAACGACGTGGGGGAGGAGATCGTCAGGCGCCACGTCGTGAAACCCCTGAAGGGATTGAGGGTGGCCTGTTACCACGGGTGCCAGATCGGGAGGCCCTTCGGGGACATCGACGACCCGGAGAAGCCGAACCTGATGAACAGGCTTCTCTCGTGGCTCGGGGCTGAACCCGTGGAGTTCCCCATGAATTCCAAGTGTTGCGGGGGGCTCATGATGTCCACCCACCCCGAGATGGGCTTGAAGCTTTCCGGGTCCATCCTCCAGTGCGCCAGGCGGAGAAACGCCGACGCGGTCATCACGGCCTGCCCTCTCTGCCAGGTCAACCTGGAGGCGAGGCAGGGCGAGATCTCCAAGGCCATGGGGTTCGATTCCAGGATACCCATCATGTATTTCACGCAGGCGATGGGGTGCGCCCTGGGACTGGGATCCAAGGACCTGGCCCTGGGTGATTCCCTTTCTCCCGTGGAGGAAGTCCTTGCGGCCAAGGGGGTGCTCTCATGAAGAAGGCGGGAAAGAACGGTAACATCCGGATTGGCGTCTATGTCTGCCACTGCGGGACCAACATCTCCCAGAACGTGGACGTCCCGGCCGTGGTCGAATACGCGAAGACCCTTCCGGGGGTGGTCCTGGCGAAGGAATACAAATACATGTGCTCCGACCCCGGCCAGGAAATGATCAAGCAGGACATCGAGGAGTACCAACTCACCAACGTGGTCGTTTCCTCCTGTTCACCCCTCATGCACGAGGAGACCTTCCGCGGGACCTTGGAGGACGCCGGCCTGAACCGCTACCTCTTCCAGATGTCCAACATCAGGGAGCAGTGCTCCTGGGTCCACCACGACAAGAAGAAGGCCACCGAAAAGGCCAAGCGCCTCATTGCCGCCGCGGTGAAACGGGTCTCCCACCATTCCCCCTTGAAGGAGGAGGTCGTTCCCGTCCACCCGGACGCGATGGTGGTGGGCGGCGGGATCGCCGGGATCGAGGCCGCCCTGAAGCTGGCCGACTCGGGGAAGAAGGTCTACCTCGTCGAGAGGGAGGGAACCATCGGCGGGCACATGGCCAAGTTCGACAAGACCTTTCCCACCCTGGATTGCGCCGCATGTATTCTCACCCCCAAGATGGTGC
>JALUZX010000560.1 GCA_027011425.1 Planctomycetota bacterium | reverse complement strand
ATATGGATCCGGGCCAGGCCCGGCGGGGGCGGGCCGGCCCGGAGGGCGGCGGAGAGAAGGAGCAGGGCGCAAAGGGGAGGGAAGGGTTTCAAGGTCAGCCTCCGGGCTGGGTGAGGGGGTACTTCTTGTCGTAGAGGTGGATGTTGTTCTTGACCCAGAAATACCCGGTGTGCCAGGCGGGCCAGGTGAGGGTGTTTTCCCAGGCGAACAGTTTCTTCATCAGGGCCTGGGCCAGGTCGGGCTTTTCCAGGAGCAGGTCGTGCTGTTCGGAGATGTCCTTGGAGAGATCGAAGAGCAGGGGGAGCCTGTCGGGAAGGCGGATGAGCTTCATGTCGCCGTCGCGGATCGCCGCCTGGTATCCGCGCCGCCAATACAGGGTTTGGTGGGGCCTGCCCGGTTTCTTTCCGAGCAGGTAGGGAAGGAGGTTCACCCCGTCGAGCTTGTGTTTCTTTCCCTTGGGAAGGGGCGCCCCCGCCGCGGCGGCCGCCGTGGGGAGCACGTCCAGGGCGCTCACCGGGAATTCGAAGGTCATTCCCCCGGGAAGGACGGCGGGCCACTGGATGAGATAGGGAACCCGGATTCCTCCTTCCAGGAAGGTGCCCTTCTTGCCGTTCAAGGGGGCGTTGCAGGAGGCGTTGAAGAAGACCGCCCCGCCGTTGTCGTTGAGGAAGAAGAGAAGGGTGTTCTCCTCCAGGCCGGTCTCCCGCAGGGTCTTCAGGACGTTGCCCACCTGCCGGTCCAGGGCCAGGGTCATGCCCGCCAGGATCCGCCTTTTCTTCTTCTTGATCCCCGAGAAGGGCTCCATGTCCTCCTTTTTGGCCATCATGGGTGTGTGGACGGCGTTGAAGGCCAGGTAGAGGAAGAAGGGCCTGGACTTGTTGCGCCGGATGAAGGCGCAGGCCTCGTCGCCGAAGGCGTCGGTCAGGTAGGGCTCGATCTCGACCTTCTTGAAGTTCTTGTAGGTGGCGTTCCGGCGTCTTTGGAGGAAGTAGGAGGAACCGCCCCCGAGGAAGCCGTAGAACTCGTCGAAACCCCTGTTGCAGGGGTGGTACTTGGGAAGTTCCCCCAGGTGCCATTTCCCGACGGCCCCGGTGTAGTAACCGGCCTTCTTGAGGATGTCGGCCATGGTCACCTGGTCGGGGCGGAGCCCGATGTACTCGGGGTTTTCGCTGGGCTGGCGGGAGCCGATGTTCATCTCGTGGCCGAACCTTTGCTGGTAGCGGCCCGTGAGAAGCCCCGCCCGGGAAGGACTGCAGACCGAGGCGGTCATGTAGCCCTGGGTGAAGCGCACGCCCTTTTTGGCGATGGAGTCGATGTGGGGCGTTGGGAACTGCTTGCTCCCGTTCATGGAGAAATCGGCGTAGCCCGCGTCGTCGGAAAGGATGAGGACGATGTTGGGCTTGCCCCGGGGGGCGGGAGGTTTCCTTCCCGCAGGCAAGGCCAGGGAGCCCGCCCCAAGGGCGGCGCCGGCCAGAAAGTCCCTTCGCGTGCAACCATGCTCGATCATTCGGCACCTCTCGCGCGGCCTGAGTCCGGGGGGGAAGGAAGAGTCTACAGCCCCCTCGAGGAAGGGAGGGAGAGGAACTCCTCCCGGGGGGGACTACCCCCCTTGGGAAATGGAAAAAAGGACTCGGCCCGGAAGGGGGCCGACTCTAGTGGTGTGACCTATCTCCTTATCCAAGAAAGAATTGGGTTTTTACTCAGAGCATTGAGCAAAAATACTCAATGTTCTGAGAAAAAAAGGCGGGTTTTTCTGGCGTCTTGATCGGCGCGGCGGAAGAGGGGATCCTGGACCGCCCCCGAACCCCTTCTCTGGAGGCAAGATGCGGAAGACCGGACGGAATGGGCTCTCTCTATCCTTTCTTTTCTTTGTTGGGACGGTCCTGGCGGGGCCGGCGCCGGGAACCCGGGCGGCCGGGGAGCTGCCCCCCCTGGTTCCGAAGCCTCTGAAGATCGAGAGGAGCCGGGGGAGGTTCCTGCTTGGGCCGGGGACGAGGGTCTATTTCCAGGGGGGGTCGGCCGAGGCGTCCCGGGCGGCGAAGTGGCTGGCCTGGTTTCTCTCC
>JALUZX010000559.1 GCA_027011425.1 Planctomycetota bacterium | reverse complement strand
ACCATAGACCGGCGGGGCCGGGTCCGGGGGGTTTGGGTGGACGCGCCGGGCCGGGTTTTGCCCGCCGGCCTGGATCCGCCCAGGACCGGGCCTTCCCGGTTTTCCGGCCTGCGCTTTGTCTACGCCACGGCCTCCCAGGGCGGTGTCACCCACGTGGACGCCACCGAGGCGGTCCGGCTGCGGATGGACGCCTGGGTCCGGGTGGAGAGCACCGGCAAAGGCTCTCCCCGGCGGCTCTGGATCCTTCTTCCCGATCCCCTGGCCCTGGCCAAGGCGGGAGAGAAGGGAACCCTGGAGGGGGTCCGGGTCCAGGGATCCTTGGATCCTCACGGGATCCCGGCGGACTTTCTGGAGACCATCCAGGCCCTGGAGGAGGAGCTGGAAAGGACCCTCCGGGATGGGCGCCCCGCCGGGGCGGGGGAGCGGGCCCTCCTGGCGGGGCTCTGCCCCTGGACGGAGCGGAAATCGGGGCTGGCATCCCTGGACGAACTGGATCTGTTGGCCCGGTCGGCCTTGATGGAGGTGGTGGGCAAGGACCTCCAGACCCGGGACAAGCCTGACAGCAGGACCTGGCTGGGGAAGGGGTTCGTGGAGGAGCTGGTCCACCAGGCGGCCCGGCTCGGGGCCACCGTGGTCGTGGCGGACACGGCCCTGACTCCCGTGCAGGCAAGGAACCTCTCCGAGGCCGTGGGTCTTCCCGTGGTGGACCGGGTGGGGCTGATCCTGAAGATCTTCGAGCGGCGGGCCCGGAGCAAGGACGCCAAGATGCGGGTGGAGCTGGCCCGCCTGCGATACGAGCTTTCCCGTCTCCGGGGGACGGGAAAGGCGCTTTCCCAGATCGGCGGCACTTCCGGCGGGGGCGTGGGGGTGCGCGGAAAGGGCGAGCCCCGCCTGGAGATGGACCGCCGGCGCCTGAGGGAGAGGATCCAGAAGCTCTCCAGGAGGATCCGGGAGCGGGGGGCCCAGAGAAAGGAGACCCGCAAGGCCCGGCTTCGCTCGGGGCTCCCCATCGTCTCCCTGGTGGGCTACACCAACGCAGGAAAGACCACCCTCCTTTGCGGGCTCACAGGCGCCAAGGCCTTTGCCGAGGACCTGCTCTTCGCCACCCTGGACCCCCTGGCCCGGCGCCTCCGGTTCCCGGGATCGAAGAGGAAGGCAATTCTCACCGATACGGTGGGGTTTCTGAGGGAGTTGCCCGAAGGGTTGCTCGACGCCTTCCGGGCCACCTTGGAGGAGTTGCGCGAGGCGGACCTCCTGGTCCACGTGATCGACCTCTCGTCGGAGGATTTCGAGAAGCAGAAAGAGGCCGTGGAGGAGACCCTGGCCTGGCTGGGCCTGGAGGATCTTCCCCGGCTGGACGTGTATAACAAGGCCGATCTCGTGGATAGAAGGGGTCTCCGGCCGGTTGTGGAGAACCGGGGAGGCCTCATGATTTCCGCCCTGGATCCCCGGGACCTGGAGACCCTGGCGGGCCGGATCGAGAGAAGCCTGGAAGAGACCGGGGCCTGGGCCCGGAAGAGATCGAAGCCCTGAAAGGATCGGAAAGCAAGGAGAACCCGTGACCAAGCCCGCGGAAAAAAAGAACAAGGACAAAGACAAGAGCAAGTCCAAGGACGAAAAGTCCGCCGTGAAGAAGGCGGCCGAGGCCCAAGCCCAGCCCCAGGGGTCCCAGGAGGGGGAAGGCCCGGGGAAGGAGAGGGCCGCCAAGAAAGAGGGGCCTTCCGGGAGCGCCAAGGGGGAGGCTCCGGCCAAGGAGAAAGGGAAGACCAAGAAAAAGAGCTCTTCCTCCAAGAAGGCCAAGGCGCCGGCCAAGGCGAAAAAGAAGGACTCTCCTCCCAAGGTGGAGGAAAAAGGGGAACCCCCGGCCCTCGAGGCTTCCAAGGGGCCGGAGCCGGCAAAGTCGAAGAAGACGAAGAAGACGAAGAAGACGAAGAAGAAAGGAAAGGCCTCCAAGAAGCCCGAGGAGCCCAAGGCGCCCGAGAAAGCCCCGCCGGCCGAAGATCGGGCGGAGGAGAAAAAAAGCGGTGCCGGTTCCGGGCAGGACGCCGGGAACCAGGGGAAGCCCCCGGCCGGGGAGGAAATCACGGCCGGGGAAAAGGCGGAGGCCACGAAGCCGGCGGAGCCGGAGAATTTCGCCGAAGGGTTTTCCCGGAGGACCATGGAGGTGCTGGAGGCGGCCCGGGCCCTGAAGGATCGGCTCGGCCACGGGGCGGTCACCACGGGACACCTGGTCGCCGCCATCCTGGAGGAGGAGGCCGGCATCTCCCGGGACGTCTTCTGGGACATCAACGCCTACCCGGATATGTTCGTGGAGGAAATGGCCCGGATCAAGGAGATCCCCCCTCCGGAATCGGAATACTGGTTCGACGACCTGGTGGGGCTTGTGATCGAGCGCGCCCGGGACGGGGCGGAGGCCCTGGGGGGCGGGCCCGTGGAGCCGGAGCACCTGGCCTTGGCCCTCCTCTCCCTGGCCGAGGGCCCGGCGGCAGAGATCCTGGAGGAGTTCTCCATGGACCGGGAGGACCTGAAGGCCGAGATCCTGGCCCACATGGGGGTGCCCGTGGAGGAGTGCCCCGACTGGGAGCACGAGACGAAAAGGGAGAAGTCCCGCCGCATCCGCAAGCAGAAGGCCAGGAAATGAGGGCTCCATGAGGGTCCTGGACTCTTCCTCCCTGGAGAGGGCCGCCGCCCAACTGGAGAAGAGTTACGGCTTCCTGAATTCAAAGGAGGCGGCACGGGACCCCGACCTGAGAGATCTGTTCCAGAGCGCCGCCATCCAGGCTTTCGAGTGCACATACGATCTGGCGGTCAAGATGATCCGGCGCCGGTTGGAGTAGATCGTGCCCAATCCCCAGGAACTCAGGGGTATGGCGTTCATGGACTTGATCCGGACCGCCGCCGACCGGCTTGTGGAGGTGAAGGGACCCATGAAGGGGAACACGCCCGTTTCCTGGGTGAAGGCCAAGATCGACGATCACGGCTATCCCTTCAAGATCGAGCGCCTCCTCAAGGAGGGGGAGTGGGCCACCCGGATCTACGGTTACACCCACCTGGGGGCCCTGCACCGGACGGAGGACTCCACGGGATACCGGGTGGACTACCAGTCGGACCATTTCGGGCGGATCACGGAATACGACTACAAGGGCGCGGGAGACCACGACCTGAACAAGAAGATGGTCTACACCCTGAACGAGGAGAGCGAGCTTCTGAGCGCCGCCTACTACCTGAATGGCGCCCTGAAAAAGAAGCACGTTCTGGAGCGGGACGGCCTGGGCCGGGTCTACCGGAGAAAGACTCTGGACGGCTCGAACAAGGTCCTTGACGAGGTGGAGGTCACCTTTACGGGTCTCTACCGGATCATCAAGGTGCGGGACAAGAAGCTGGGCCAGGACGAGCGGGGAATCGACTGGTATTACGATCCCATGGGCCGGGTGATCCGGGTGGAGGACACCCTTTCGTCGGCCAACCGCAACGGCATCCAGGTGAAGCGGGACGTGACGGGGGACGTGCTCGAGACCTGGGAGCAGGCCCAGGTCCAGAAGGCCGACCCCTGGGGGGAGATCCAGTCCTCTGCTTGGTATAAAACCCAATACCAGTACGATTTCCGCTCCCGCTTGACCAGGCTCGTCTGGTGGGGGAAAGGGGCGACCAATCCCCCCGAGAGGGACTACGAGTATGACGGCCTGGACCGGCTGGTCCGGGCGCGGAACTACGTCCCGGGAGAGGGATGGAAGAAGGGCTGGGAGTGGGAATACGACGCCCTGGGACGGGTTTTGAAGAAACGGATCCTTCCCGCCGATGGATCCGGCCAGAATCCCATCGAGGTTTCCACCGAATACATCGACATCCCCGAGGGGAGCGGGGGAGGCGGCCTGGACCCGGTATGGGGTTTTGTCTTGAAGGCCACCGACGCCTTGGGACACGTGACGAGCTGGCACTACGACCGGGGCGGCCGGCTGGTGGAGAGAAGGTTGCCGGGGTACAAGTCAGGGAGCGGGGCCTTCCGGTGGCTCTACGAGTATGACTCCGAGGGCAGGCTCCTGGGCTGGACCGACGGGAACGGGGCCCACGTGAAGATCGAATACGACGCCACGGAACTCCGCCCCAAGGCCCGGTATGTGGACTCCAACTGGAGCCACCTCTCGGCCATGACGACCCGCGAGGAGTGGGGGTATGACGAATTCGGCCGGGTGAACTCCGCCCGGACCCGTTGGTCCAGCTTCAACGACCCCAACGCCCCCAACCTGGTCCTGGCCACGGCCTCCTGGGACACCCTGGGGAGGCTGGAGGAGGAGGGCTTCCAGTGGGCCGACGCCGCCGGTCCGGTGACGGTGGAAAGCGGCTGGGACATGAGTCAGTCGAGCAAGGACCCCTCCTTCCGGAGGTCGCTCACCACCGCCAGCGGTTTCGTGATGACCTTCCTTCCCGACAACGCGGGGAAGCTCATGGAGACCCAGCTGAAAGAGCCCGGCGGATCTTCGTCCATCACCCTGGCCAAGTGGCGTTTCGAAGGGGGCCGGGTGCTGGGGAGGCGGATCTTCCCGGGCACCGGCCCGGAGCACCTGGAAGAGGCCCTGACCTTCAACGACCTGGGCTACCTCACAAAGATTCACACCGTCTGGAGTCCTTCCGGGAAGAGCCCGGACCAGGACCGGCTGGTGGAGTCTCTTACCCGTGATAAGCTGGGGAACATCCTGAAGATCCAGTATCCCAGGGCCAAGGGCGCGGGGGACATGTTCAAGCTGGACGGATTCGAGAGGCTCGTGGAGGCCAAGCTCGGGGTGCCCGAGGCGGACATGGGCAAGCCCTACGACCAGGCGGGCTACAACGACCGGAAGATCGCCTACGCCCTGGACCAGGCCCACAACCGGGACAAGGTGGACATCTGGGATTCCAGCGGCCACAGTGTCATCGACTACATCCTGAACCAGGATTCCAACCGGTACGACCAGGTGGGGCAGACGGCCCTAACCTACGACGGCAACGGCAACCTCACCTTCGACGGGCAGTATGTCTACGTGTACGACTACCTGGACCGGCTCTGCGAGGTGTGGGAATACGTGGTCTCCCCCCAGGCGAAATCGGCGGCCCCGCCGAGTCTGACCCGGAAGGACATCGCCTTTCTCCTTGCGGCGGCCCGCTCCAAATACAAGGGCTGGGACATCCTGCACAGGGGGGTGCCCAAGCAAAAGAGCCTCTCCGCCCCGGCCGAACTCGTCCCTGTGGCCTACTATGGCTATGACCCCTATGGGAGGCGCGTGCTGAAGTCCATCGACACCGGATCCTGGTGGTATGCCTGGGACGGTTGGAGGCGGACCGACGAGTATCACAGCTCGGACAACGCCAACTTCGAGCCCCACAGGACCTTCTTCGACGGGCGGGGGATCGACGAGCACCTGGGCTATGCGGTCTACACGCCGGGCACGCCCGGGAACCCCGGCACCTGGACCAGGTATACCTTCCTGCAGGGGTCTCTCGGGCACATCCGGGCGGTAGTGAACGACGCCGGCCAGGTAGTGGAGCGCTACGACTACGACCCCTACGGCCGCCGCAGAGTCTACGCCCCGGACTGGACGCCCCGGAACAAGACGATCATCGAGAACGACTACGGCTACACCGGCCGTGTCCACGATGACGAATCCGGCCTCGTCTACTACCGCTACCGCTACTACGACCCCTCCATCGGGCGCTTCCTCACCCAGGACCCCATCGGCAACTGGGGAGACGCCTCCAACTGGGGCAACGGTTACGCCTACGTCGCCTCCATGCCGAACCAGGGCATGGATCCCTGGGGCCTGCAGGGATCCCTCTTCAAAAACGCCCTCGGCGCCCAGACCCTCAAAGCCCGGATGCGCGCAAAGGAAGTCCCGGACCTCCTCAACGGCGGCGCCCCCGAAACGGACCCCTCCAATATGATCGATGTCTATCCTCCTCCGGGGGATACCTTCTTTGGTGATACGGAACCGGTTGCACCACAAAACCCAACATCAAGACCTGCAAAACCGCTAAAGTGCAAAGGAAAAGGTGGAAAACGGGATTTGACAAAGGAAGAGATAGATAAGATGATTAATAAACTCGTAAACTCAGGGAATAAAGCTCCAGAGGATAGGATAAAGGATGCAGCACAGGTTGTTAAAACATTGCAGGATACTGGGCATTTTTTAGTAATGCCATTACCGCCTTTACCAATTGGTGAACCAGCTGGTACTGTTACACCCGATACGGATTGGGATGAAAACCCTAAAAATATTTTTGTGAGAGGCAACAGTTATCCTGGGTCTTCGGAAAAGGAATTTATTGTTTTGGAAGGTTCTGTTGAAAAAATTCTTAGGCTAAGTAGGATTATTAACAACAAGGTCATAAACGAAAAGCCATCCTTGGAGGAGATAAAGCAAGCAGTTGCGGATGTTATGATAGGGGCTTTAATTCACGAGCTTGTGCATGCAAATCAAACCTTTATCCGGAAGCCGTGTTCTTCAAATGTGGGGAAAGGGAACAAGTCATACCCGGAACTGGAGAGAGAGGCGTACACGAAAGAGGCGGAATATTACAAGAACCTTTTGAGCTCGAAATATTACAAAGAAAAATCCGTGAGGAGGGACATGGTGAAGTTTTCAGCCGAAAAAACCGTTAAATTCGCTAAAACGCCACCTGGTTCAAGGAAATAGGGATGGGAATAGGGGAGATAAGAAGATGTGGAATAGGGTAATAGCGATAACCTTGTTAGGGTTTATTGTTGGCCTTACTGCAAGATCGCAGGATAGGGGTAATTCCGCAGCCCATGATAAAATCAGGGTTCAGAAAAGGTTTTTTCTCAAAAACGAAAAAGGTTTGGGAATCGTTATAAAGGAAAGGGCGAGCAAGTGGTTTGTGCAGGTTTTTTGGCTTTCTTGGGTAGATAGGTCACCCTTTAATCCAAAAAGAAAATTTTTTGAAGCACCTCTAGAATTTATTGACCCTAATGATTGCTGTATTTCAAAAGATGGGGAATATATCTATGTTGTAGGGTCAAGGGGGGGAGATAAGGGTGTTCTTGTTTGCTTAAAGCGAGGAGAGGGTTTTATTAAGGTTTTGTGGGAATACACCAAGAAGAAATCTCGATTTTTTAGCGTGTCTTGGTCAGAGAGAACAAGCAGGCTATATGTTTTGGATTCAGAAAATGGGCTTGTCTTTAGTAAGGTATTGCTGGGTGGAAGGAAGCCCATGGTATCCTTCCAAGAGTTAGTGCCATTAAAAACACTTCAAAAAATTGGGATAGACAAAAAAGGAATAGAAAAAATTTGTTTGGCTGTAGTGGAAGATTCTGAAGAGCCATTAATTCTTTTGGGTCCACCGCAGCCTATTATTTCGCTCCCTCGCGTACTGATTTATGTTAAGCATAAGAAAAATGGAAGAGGGGAGTTAATTAAAGAAGACGTTTTCACATCACCGCTACCATATATTAAAGGCTCATATATCATAGT
>JALUZX010000558.1 GCA_027011425.1 Planctomycetota bacterium | reverse complement strand
GGAGTCCCCCGTGGCGGGGCGGGCGGACATCCTGGTCTTTCCCTCCATCGAGGCGGGAAACATCTTCTACAAGGCCGTCACCAAGCTCGCCGGCGGGCGCCTCGGGGCGGTCGTGGCCGGCGCCGCCGCCCCCTGCGTGCTCACCAGCCGGGCCGACGACGAGGAGACCAAGTTCCTCTCCATCGTATTGGGCTGCCTGTTGGGTTGAAACAGCCCGCCTCCCGGAGGCGGCTTACCCCTCAAAATCTCAACTCGGGCCTTCCCAGGAGAAAAGCCTCCTTGTACTTCACAGCGGCCTCTTTCAAATCTCCCCGCTTCTCGAAAACCACTCCTTTCAAGTAGAGAACCTCCGCGGAGTCCGGTCGTTCCCTCCCCAGCTTGGAAAGCATCCCGTCGGCCCGTTCCAGGTCGCCACGGGCGACGGCGCAGGCCGCCAGGCCGACCTTGGGCTCCAGGGCCCCGGGAAAGGCCTTGGACAGGGAGAGAAAGAGTTCCCGGGCCTTGGCGGCCTTCCCTCCGCCCAGGTAGAGGAAGCCGAGGAGGGCGCCGCCCTCCAGGTCGGGCTTGCCTCCCGCCAGGGCCTTCTCCAGGATCCCGGCAGCAAGGCCGGGCATTCCCTTGGCCAGGAGCTTCTTGGCCGTGGTGACATACCGGGTCGCCCCGGAAGTCCCCCTCCCGGCCTTCTTTCCCGGGGGGCCCTTCACGAAAGGAGTTTGGATCCCCATTTTCTTCAGAAACACCCGCGCCATCCTGTCCAGGTAATCCTGGGGACACCCGGCCAACTGGAACCGAAGGATTCCCCCGGGATCCACCACCTGCGTGGTGGGGGTGGCGATGATTCCCTGGGCGTCCCAGTTCTTTCCCCCCGGGTCGAAGGCGGCCCTTACCGGGAGGCCCGGATTGCGGTTCAGGATAATCTTCTCCACCTCCGCGGCCGGCCCCTTCGAAGGTTTACCCGGAAAGACCACGAGGACCTCGCACTTCTCCCTCAGGGGCGGGGAAACAGAGAAGATCCGGGCCAGGTCCTCGAGGACCAGGCGGAACCTGGCGTCGTCCTTTACCCAAAGGAGGATTTCCCATCTTTTCCCCTTCCAATCCAGGATGATTTTACCCCCCCCCGGGCCTTGGAGGCGCAAGAGAGGGACCCTGGAGCCGACCGCCTTCTTTTCTTGGGCCCCCGCGGGCGGAAGGAAGAGAGGAAGAAGGGATAGGGCCGCCCCTGCCGGGAGGAAAAACCGGAAAAAACAGTTGAGATTCAGCCTCATGAGGGTTCGTCTCCTTTCGCGGCAAGGAAAGACAACATATCTTCCCGGAAAGGCGGATCAAAAAGGGGCCTCACGAGCACCTTTTCCGGACGGGCGCCCTCCCGCTTCCACGGCCCGGCGGCTTTCCGAAAATCCCCCTAACAATACTCTTGCCCCGGAAATCCCGGGATTTGCTCCTTGAACGGCCCTGGAGGGCAGAAATAATGAGACCTGGAAGGAAGTTAGGGGGCGAAGCACATACCACACCGGACGGAAGAGACCAGAAAAGGCGCCCATAGAGACCATGACGAGACCCTTCCTGCCTTCAAGGGTGGAGAGCGGGGGAACCATAGAGTTTTTCCGCCGGAAGAACCGGGCCTTGCCCGCGGCCCTCCTCTTTCTCGGTTTCATGCTGGCCATCCTCCCCGGCCTCGAGGCCCAGGAGTGGAAGGATTCCTTGTGCCTGAAATGCCATGGGGACAAGAAGATCCGCGCCATGCCCGAAAGTTACCGCCTGGCCATGGTCAGGACGGGGAACCAAGCCTCCCGGAAAAGACCTCCCCATTTCGTGGAAAGACTCTACCTGGGGCCGGGATCCGGACTCAAAGGCCCCCACAAGGGAGTCTCCTGCGCATCCTGCCACAAAAACATCAAGACCATCCCCCACGACAGGTTTCTTCCTCCCCCGGCCGGGTGCGGGGCATGCCATCCCCGGGAAACCAAAGCCTACGACACGGGGATCCATGGAATGAAAAAGAAACTGGGGGACCCCCTGGCGCCCTCCTGCGGAGACTGCCACGGGCCCGCGCACCAGGTTCTTCCC
>JALUZX010000557.1 GCA_027011425.1 Planctomycetota bacterium | reverse complement strand
GGCCTGGACGCCCCCATCTCCTGCCTGGACGCCGCCACGGGGAAGACGATCCGGACTTACGAGGGAACGAAGGCCGCCGAGGAGATCCTTCTCTGCAAGGGTGTGCTCTACGCCCTGGTGAACGACCGGGGGACCGAGCGGCCCGATTTCACCCCCCGTTTCCGGAACGTGGGCCGGGCCAAGGCCCGGGTGGCCAAGGAATTCCCCTGGGACGGAAAGAAGAGGTGGGTGGTCGCCCTCGATCCGGATACAGGAAAGACGCTCTGGCGCAAGCGTGAGCGGGTGGTCCCCATGTCGCCGGCCGCCGGCCCCCTGGGGGTTTTCTTCCACGACGGGGAGAGGATCGTCCGCCTGGACCGGGCCACGGGGGATGTGCTCTGGCGCTCGGAACCGGTGAGCATCCGCCCTTCGATTCCGGTCAACTTCGGTCCCAACCTGGTCCTCTACAAGGACGTGGTGCTCTTCACCGGGGGCGACCGGAGGATGCGGGGGCTTTCGGCGAAGACGGGGAAGATCCTCTGGGAGGGTCCGCACCCCAGGTCGGGCCACAATTCCCAGGAGGACCTCATGGTCGCCGGGGGCCTGGCCTGGTCGGGGGCCACCGCCTTCGGGCGGGACTCGGGACTCTTCACCGGAAGGGATCCCCTGACCGGGGAGGTGAAGGTTTCCTTCCTTCCCGACGTGAAGACCTACTGGTTCCACCACAGGTGCTACCGTTCCAAGGCCACGGAGCGATACCTGCTCACCTCCCGGACGGGGGTGGAGTTCGTCGATTTCCGAAAGAGGCACTGGGAGATCCACCACTGGGTCCGGGGCGGGTGCATCTACGGGATCATGCCCTGCAACGGCCTGCTCTACGCCCCGCCCCACGACTGCGCCTGCTATTCCCAGGCCAAGCTCAACGGTTTCTGCGCCCTGGCCTCCGGGGGCAAAGAGTCCGGGGAAAAGGAAAAGCCCGGGCCTGCGGAAGAGAGGCTGGTCCGCGGGCCTGCCTATGGATACGTAGAAGAGAAATCGAGAGCGGCGGCTTCCGACTGGCCCGCCTACAGGCACGACCCGGAAAGGAGCGGGTTTACGTCCGGCCCTGTCCCGGCGAAGCTCCGGAAGGCCTGGGAGACGCGGCTCGGCGGGAGACTCACGAGCCTGGTCCTGGCGGGGGGGAGGGTCTACGTCGCCACGAAGGAAGACCACACCCTTCACGCCCTGGACGCTTCGGGCGGAAAAGAACTCTGGCGTTTCACCGCCGGGGGGCGGATCGATTCCCCCCCCGCGATCCACAAGGGGCTCGTTCTCTTCGGCTGCGCCGACGGAAGGTTCTATTGCCTCCGGGCCTCCGACGGGAGGCTCTCCTGGGTCTTCCGGGCCGCCCCGAAGGAGAGGCGCATGGTCTCCTTCGACCAGGTGGAGTCCGTCTGGCCCCTGCACGGGAGCCCCCTCGTCCTCGGGGACACGGTCTACTGCGTGGCGGGCCGGTCCGCCTTTTTGGACGGGGGCCTGAGGCTCTATCGCCTGGACGCCGTCACGGGGAAGGTGTTGTCCGAGACGGGGATCGACGACGTCGATCCCGGGACGGGCAGGAACCTTCAGGTGAACGTCCGGATCCTCAATATGCCCGTGGCCCTTCCCGACGTGCTCTCCAGCGACGGGAAGTTCGTCTTCATGCGGACCCAGGTCTTTCGGCGGGACGGGACCAGGCTTCCCCTGCCCGGAACCCCTCCCGATCCGGCCCGGTGGGTGGCCGAACAGGGAAAGGGCCATGTCCACCTCTTCTGTCCCACGGGCTTTCTGGACGGGACCTGGTTCCACAGGGGCTACTGGGTCTTCGGGAGCCGCTGGTCCTCGGGGGCCGGTTATTACTGGCGGGCGGGCCGCTACGCCCCGGCGGGAAGGATCCTCGTCTGCGATGAAAAGCGCGTCTACGGATACGGACGCATGCCCCGGTACTTCCAGTGGACCACCCCCTTGAACTACCATCTCTTCGCCGCGAAGAAGGAGATCCCCGAGGCGCCGGTCCCGAGGGGAAGGCGCGGGGCGGCGGCGGTCATGGTCCCGAAGACCAGGAGTCTGAAC
>JALUZX010000556.1 GCA_027011425.1 Planctomycetota bacterium | reverse complement strand
CCTTCTACTGGCGCCTCACGGGAAGGGAGAACCTGGATTTCTTCGCCGCCCTCCAGGGCTTCCACGGCAAGGAGAAGGCCCGGCGGGTCCAGCGTTCCCTGGAAGTGGTGGAACTCACAGAGGAGGCCGACGAGAGGTTCACCGGCTATTCCGCGGGGATGCGGCAGAAGCTCGCCATCGCCAGGGGGCTCCTCCACGACCCGGACCTCCTGATCCTGGACGAGCCCACCCGCTCCCTCGATCCCTACGACCAGGTCCGGTTCGCCGCCTTCGCCATGGAGCGTCTCGCCGGGGACCGGGAAAGGACCCTGGTCCTGGCCACCCACGACCTGGCCCTGGTGGAGCGGGTGGCTTCGAGGGTGATCCTCCTCCGGAAAGGAAGGATTCTCGGGGACGGAACCCGGGAGGAACTCGCCCGCAAGACGGGCGTCCAGGAGGCCCTCCGGGTGAAGATCGAGCCGGGACGCCCGCTGCCCCAAACGATGCCTGGGGTGGAGAAGATCCAACCCCTGGGAAGGGGGGAATACCGGCTGACCCTGGAGGAGGGAACGGACGTGCCCCGGGTGGTTTCCTTTCTGGCCTCCCGGGGGCTCCCCATGCTTTCCCTCCATTCGGAGGGGCGCACCTGGGCCCGGATCGTCGAGGCCGCGGCGGCGGCCGAGGAGGGGGAGAAGTGATTTCCTTTCTCCGCAAGACACTGGCCTTCATGAAGAGGGATTTCCGAATCGCCACCAGTTATCCCCTGGCCTTCTTCCTGGGGATGGGGGGGATCTTCTTCTCCGTCCTGGTCTGGTTCTTCCTGTCCAGGATGATGAACCAGGTCCACATGCGGGATTTGGAACGCTACGGCGGTTACTTCGCCTTCGTGATCGTCGGCATCGCCCTCCAGAACTACCTGGCCGTGGCCATGGGCGGGTTGACCCGTTCCATCCGGGAATCCCAGATGCTCGGAACCCTGGAGATGCTCCTTGCCACGCCCACGGGGCTTCCCACGGTGGTCTTCGCCTCGAGCATCACCCCCTTTATCGTCACCACCCTTCGGATCCTGGTTTATTTTCTGTTTGGTGCGATCTGGGGGGTGGTCTTTCACGTGGCCGATCCCCTGGCCCTCGTTCTGGCCGTGATCCTCTCCATCCTCTCCTTCGCCACCTTCGGGATCTTCTCCGCCTCGGTGATCCTCGTGGTGAAGCGGGGGGACCCTGTGGCCCTCCTTGTGGGCGCCTTCTCCACTCTCCTCTCGGGGATCTATTACCCCGTCCGGGTCCTTCCGGAATGGCTCCAAAAGGTGGCCTGGTTCGTTCCCGTGACCCACGCCGCCGAGGCCTGGCGGGACCTGGTCCTCTCGGGGGCCACCCTGTCCCAGGTCTCGGGCCAATTGGCCTGGCTGGCGGTGTTTACCGCCCTTTTCCTTCCTCTCTCCCTCCTTTCTTTCGGCTACGCCATCCGCCTGGCCCGCCTCCACGGCACGCTGGCCCATTTCTGATTTGTTCCTCCACCTGGAGGAAGGCATGATTCGCCCCCTGGAAGGAGGGGGATCGAAGAAAAGGAGTTGCGAGTGCGAGGGCCTGGGGGCTGGAAGGTCTTCCTGTTGGTCCTGGCAGGGGGGATTCTCCTGCTGGGCCAGGGATGTTCCACCCAGGGCGTGGCGGTCCAGGAATACGATTCCCTCCTCCTTCCTCCGGAAAACCCCTCCCCCTACACTCCCTTGGCTTACGGGAACTACTCCCTGCGCTATCCTTGGCTCTTGAGGCAGTTCGAAGGAACGGGGATCGACTGGCTTTTCGCCAATGTCTTCGGGGTGGATCCGTCGCCCCACCACGTCCGCAGGCCCCTTCTCTACGCCAGGGATCGCCTGCGGGTCATGGGCCGGGCCGTCTTTCCCCGGGAGATCCGGGATGCTTCCCTCAGGTTGATGCTGGCGGCCATCCAGGATCCCTGGCGGCTGAACCGGGTCACCGCCCTGGAATCCTTGAAGGAACTCGCCCTCCGGGTCGGGCCCGGGGAGGCTCCGCCCCCGGAGGTTTCCAAGGATCCCCCCAGACCTCCTTCCCTGGACCGGGCTTTCCGGGCCCGC
>JALUZX010000555.1 GCA_027011425.1 Planctomycetota bacterium | reverse complement strand
CTCCTTCCGCCTCAAGCACGTGGTGATCCTGGACGTGCTTTGTATCTCCGTGGGCTTCCTGGTGCGGGTGGTGGCTGGAGGAGAGGCGATCCGGGTCCCCGTGTCTTCCTGGCTCATTCTTTGCACCCTTTTCATATCCCTGCTTCTCGCCATCCTGAAGAGGAGGGCCGAACTCATCCAGCTCCAGGGGAAAATGGATTCCTCGAGGAAGGTCCTTGCTGATTACGATCCGGGCTTTCTCGACATGCTTCCCGGTCCCCTTGGAGCGATGACCATCATGGCCTACTCCCTGTACACGGTGGACCCACAGACCATCGCCAAGTTCGGAAGCAGGGACCTGATCCTCACCATACCCCTCGTGATCTACGGGGTCTTCCGCTACCTCTACCTTGCCTGGAAGAAGGACAAGGGAGGGGATCCCACGAGCCTTGTCCTGGAGGACAAAGGGATCCTGGCGGCGGGCCTTTTCTGGCTGATCCTATGCGCCCTGGTGATCTACGGCAAGGGCCCCTCCATCTGACCGGGGGGAGGACTCAAAGGTCGTGGCAGCTGACCACGTCCTGCACCTCCACCCAGGGGGTATGGCCCCTTCCCCCCTGTCCGACCAGGCACAGGTGGACCAGGACCTGCCTGGCCGAGGCGGGGCCGATGACCTGGATCTCCAGGCCGTGGGGATAGCCGTCCCCAGCCGTGGTGGGGGCGGCGAACTTGGCCACGCCGAAGTTGGCCTGGGCCCAGTTGGTGGCGACGGAGATTCGCTTCCGCTCGAACACGCTGGTCCTGGTGAAAACCGGATCCGGCGGGACCTTCCAACCGGGTTTGCTCGCCGGAGTCACCGCCTGGAGGGTGAAATCCGCCTGGATCTCCGCGAAAGCCGAATCGAAATCGGCGCCGGGGGTCCAGAGGTAATCGATCTTCCTGCCCACCTGGGAGGCCCGCAGGGCTTCCAGAACGTCGGCCTGTAGGGCGGGATCCACCTCGTTGAAGCGTTTCCAGTCGGCGAAAGGGACGCTCTCCCAGGCCGCCAGGTCCAGGCCCCGGGGAGATCCGGGGGCGAACTCGCTTCCCGTCTTCCGCAGGAAATAGGCCGTGAAACGGTAGACGTCCAGCCGTAAATCGTCCAGGGAGGACTTTTTCTCGGGGTGGCCCGAGGCGTCGCAGTAGGTTTTCCACTGGGCGACCTCTTCGGGCGTTGGGAAGGGCTTGACGGCCTTGGCGAAAAAGAGGATGTTTCCTGTCCTCCTGTTGGAGGGGGAGTCCTTTCCGAAGACGCCGTAGGTGTCGATCTTGGGAAGGACGCTCGTGCCCAGCGTGGAGACCGATCCCAGGTCCAGCCTGCTCCAGTAGGTGTTTCCCTCGGTGTTCCTCTGGAAGAGATGGACGGAGGCCCGGAGGTTTCCCCGGATCTTGAGGAGTTCCTCCTGGCCCAGGATGGTGATCTTCCCCTGGGTGACGGCCATCCTGGAAGCGTCCTGGGTAAGGATGGTGGTCCTGGCGATCACCCCCACGATGAGCACCAGGATGGTGGCTGCGATGAGAACCTCCACGAAGGTCATCCCCCGGTCAGGCCGGCTCGCGCGTTTCATGCGGAAGACCATGGCTTCTCCTCCTTACCTGTCGATGTAGAACTTGACCGTGTGGGTGGCGTAGTGGAGGGCCTCGTCGGCCCGGAAACATTCCACCCTGAGCAGGTAGGATCCTTCCGGGAAGGAGGCGGAGGGCACGGACCAGGTGTAGGTTTCGTCCCCCGAAACCGTGTCGTTGAGGACCAGGGCGGGATTGCCCGGAAGGATTCCTTCCTGGGCCGGGGAGTCGTCCTGGACGTGGAGCCAGGTCTTTCCCCCGTCGCGGGAATAGCTGAGCACGTAGACCAGGTCGTTTTCGTTTTCGCTGAAGGTCGGGGACGTGGAGGACGTGTAAGGTCTTCCGTCCCACCGTTTCCACTCGATCCCGAAATGCACGGGAATGGTGAGGGGATTGTTCAGCTCGGTGACCTCCGTTGGGCTCTTGATCTGCACCCTGGGGAGCTGGACCACCCGGGGCCCGCTGGAGGGGTTGCCGGACTCGAAGAAGC
>JALUZX010000554.1 GCA_027011425.1 Planctomycetota bacterium | reverse complement strand
CCATGGAGCGCTTCGCCCTCAACACCCTCTCCCGGCCCGGCGACGTGGGCAAGCCCGGGGTCACGGCGGCCAACGTGTATCCCGATTTCACCGTGGAGAACCACGGCTTCTTCCACATGGACTACATGATCTGCCCCCTCCACTCCCTGGCCTGGAGCGCCGCCGCCTTCACCCTGCCCGGCCCGGGACGGAGGGCGAAACCGCCGGAATGTCTCTTCTTCAACTTCCTCCCCCATTGGAGGAAGACCAGGCGTTACATCCTCTGGGGCGGAAGGTGGGCCTACCCCGGCGGCAAGGACTGGCCCCGCTACGCCTACGGCCTCTACTTCGTCCTGCCCGTGCTCGTGGCGGCGGAGCACAAATACGGCGACACCATCGCGCGCCGCTTCGAGGGTTTCCGACTCTACGACCTGGAGAGGGAACAGCTCATCAACGGCGACGGCCGCTTCTTCGGCAAGCGTTTTACCGGAAACGCGACCACCCGGTGGCCCTCGGAGTGGGAGAGCGACGCCGCCGTCAATCTCTCCGTCGCCGTCCTCCTCCACCTGGGGTTCCAGGACCAGGCCCTCCCGCCGGTGAAGCGTTCCGTCATGGACCGGGCCCTGGCGGGTTCCTGGAAGAGCGAATTCACAAGCCACGCCGCCGTCCGCGGCGCCCGCCGCTTCGCCAGCTTCGCTTTCGACGCGTTCCGTTATCCCATGCAGGGGGTCTTCGCCGTGCCCGGCGGAGAGGACTACCTGGAGTGGGACGGCAACCTCTGCCCCGTGGGAAAGAAGGCCCAGGTCGTCCGGGAGGCCCTGGAGACCTTCCCCGGCGGCTTCTGGGCTGCCTGCGAGGCCCGGGAGGGGACGGCCCGGCCCAAATCCTGCCCCCTCTCCCTGGAAGTCTCCGACGAAGGCGCCAAAGGGGGAGAGATCCTGTTGCCGGACCATCCCCTCTTCTCGGGGATCGAGAGCCTGAAAGGGGCGGTGGTCTTCGACAGGATCCTCCGGGCCGGGCCGGGCTGGACCCCCTTGGCCAAGGACGACAAGGGCAACCCTGTGATCCTGGAAGCCCGGCCGGGAAAGGGTGATTTCCTCCTCCTGCAATGCGACGCCGCCGAGAAGTGCTGGCGGAACAAACCCCTGGGAAGACTCTTCACCAACGCCCTGGCCTGCCTGGGCTGGAAGAAGGGTGACAAAGTCGCCCTCTACTCGGGCGAGCCCCACGCGGAGAAGGCCCTGGACGCTCTCGGAATTCCTTTCGTCCGGGTCCAGCCTGGCCGGCTTCCCCCCAAGGGAGTCTCGCTCTTCGTCGTGGGCCGGAGCGCCTTCGGGATCCGGCCCTACTGGGGGGACGTCCTCCGGTGGGTGGAAAAAGGCGGGCGGGTGCTCAAGCTCACCGTCCAGGACAAGGGATGGGAGCCCTGGACCCTTTCCACCGAAACCAGGCCCGCCCTGCTCCACCACGTCGCCGCCGTGGCCCTTCCCGACGACGCCACCTTCCTCCTCCTCCACCAGGTCGAATCGGGCGAGGAGGGAGGGAGCACGGTGCAGGGGATCAACTTCCGCGTGGAGAACGACCTCTTCAACGGCAACGAGCGGACCTTCACGCCCTTCCTGCCCCCCATGCCGCCCATCACCGTGCCCGGGGCGGGAGGGACGGAGCGCAGGATCCCCCTGCACGCCAGGTCCGTATCGGCAGGAAACCTGGTCGCCCTGGACGCCCAGGCCTCCAGCGGCGCGGGTCTCTACCTCTGGGACGAATCCGCCCGGAGGGACCGGAGCCGTTCCCTCTGCGCCGAGACCCTCTACCTTCCTCTTCATGTGGAACCGGGCAGGCCCGCCCGCTACGCCGCCGCCCTGGGCGCCCTCGAGGCGGGAGGTCCGCCCCGGGTCCTGGAGGTGAAAGAGACCGGCACGGGCATGAGGGCTCTCGTAAAGAGCGGCGCCGGCCCCCTCTACCAGGTCTACTTCTCCTGGAAGGGGGAAAAACTCCAGGTCAAGGTTTCGGAGGTGCGCAAAGGATGAGGCGGACCTGGTCGAATCTCGCCTGCGCCCTGCTCCTGGTCTTCGGGGCAGCCTGCGGGGACAGCC
>JALUZX010000553.1 GCA_027011425.1 Planctomycetota bacterium | reverse complement strand
AGAATTAGGTTTGGGTGATCGGCCGGGGGAAAAAGATCCCCGGCGCCGGACCGATGGGTCCGAAACTTCCCCGTTTTCCATGGGCATGCGCCTGGAAAGGAATCACAGAAGAGCCTTGAAACAGGCCCGATTCTTTTGCTATAAGGAATAAGGCCGGAGGCAAAGGGGAAGGGCGCCCGCCTTCTGTGGGACCTGGAAATCAGGGGTCGCTGCTGGAAACTGGTGGGACCCACTGCATGGAGAGGCGGCGAGGGAGGTTCACGAAAGCCAAGGAAACGCTTCATCCGGCACGTAGGGTGAAACCCAAGTACGGGGGATCCTTCAGGGAGGGGTCGTGTATCTATCCCGTCCCGGAGCGTCCCCCCGGCTCGGTGAAGGCCGGGCCGGAAACTTTTTTTCCCAACAAGGACGGGCGAAAAAAGGAAAATGGAGAATCAGAACGCGAGCCGTCCCAAATCCGGGTCGAACCGCAGGCGCGCACCCAAGAGGCGCCGCAAGCACAGGAATCCCAACTACATCCCCCAGTATGATGGGCCTACTGTCGAGGGTGGGGGGGTCCTGGAAATCGGGAACGAAGGCTTCGGGTTCCTTCGCCAGGCCAGGAACAACTTTCTTCCCGGCGAGGACGATATCTACGTTCCCCCGGGCCTCATCAACCAGTTCAAGCTGAGGGAGGGGTCCGAAATCCGGGGCCAGGTGGGGCAACCCAGGAGGCCCGGGCAAAAACCTCTTCTGGTCTCCCTGGAGACCGTGGACGGTCTCTCCCCAGAGGAAAGGATGGAGAAGCCCCACTTCAAGGAGCTTACCTCCATCGACCCGGAGCCCATGTTCGTCCTGGAGCCGGGGGACGGGGATATCAGCCTCCGGATCATGGACCTGCTCACCCCTATCGGGAAGGGCCAGAGGGGGCTCCTGGTGGCCCCTCCCAGGACGGGCAAGACCGTTCTGCTCCAGAAAGTGGCTTCCTCTATAGAAAGGAACTACCCCGAGGTGGAACTCATGGTCCTCCTGATCGACGAGAGGCCCGAGGAAGCCACGGGCTGGCGGCGATCCCTGGGGGACAAGGGGCTGGTCCTTTGTTCCACCCTGGATGAGATGGCCCGCAACCACGTGGCCCTCTCGGAGATCGTCCTCAAACGGGCGCACCGCCTGGTGGAGTGCGGCAAGGACGTGGTGATCGTGCTGGACTCCATCACCCGCCTGGCCCGGGCCTACAACGCGGAGATCAAGAATTCGGGCCGGATCCTCACGGGCGGGATCGATTCCCGGACCATGGAAAAACCCAAGAAATTCTTCGGCTCCGCCCGGAACGTGGAGGAGGGCGGGTCCCTTACCATCCTTGCCACGGCTCTCATCGAGACCGGGTCCCGGATGGACCAGGTCATCTTCGAGGAGTTCAAGGGCACGGGGAACATGGAGCTTGTCTTCTCCAGGACTCTGGCAGACAGGCGGATCTTCCCGGCCATGGACATCGAACTCAGCGGAACCAGGAAGGAGGAAAAGCTCCTTCCTCCGGAGGCATTGAACCGGATCTACACATTGAGGAGGGTCCTGGCCAAGCTCAGGCCCCACGAGGCCATGCCTCTCTTGATCGACAGGCTGAAGAAGACCAAGTCCAACGCTGAATTTCTCGCGGCCTTCAAGGCCACGGAAGAAGACATCTGAGGCCTCGATTTCGAGGGGAAGCCCTTTTCTTCCGGGGAAAGGGCAATTTTCACCTTCTTCTCCCAACACCCGCCTTGATCCGGGCGTAGACCATACTTAGAATCCCCGCCTTTCCCGTGCGGGGGAGCCGGTTCCTAACCTCCTCCCTGTCAACCAATTGAGTTCCTTGTGAGAAGGGTCTTCGGGTGAAGCTATGATTCAAGTAGAGAACCTGAAGAAGCATTACGGTCCCACCCAGGCTCTTGCCGGGGTCTCCTTCGAGGTTCCCCGGGGTGAAGTTCTGGGTTTCGTCGGCCCCAACGGCGCCGGAAAGACCACGACCATGAAGATCCTCACGGGATTTCTTTATCCCGACGAAGGATCGGCGAAGCTCGGGGGCCTGGACGTCCTCGAGCAGCCCTTGGAAACCAAGAAGCTCGTGGGCTACCTGCCCGAGTCCAATCCTCTCTACATGGAGATGAGCGTGCTTGCCTACCTCCGTTTCGCCGCCGATATCCGCGGCGTGGAAGGGAGATACAGGAAAGCCGCCGTGGAGAAGGTGGTGAGAGATTGCGGCCTGGGAGGGGTCAAGGGGAAGGACATCGGCGAGCTTTCCAAGGGCTACAAGCAGCGGGTGGGACTGGCCCAGGCCATGATCCACGACCCGGACATTCTGATTCTCGATGAGCCCACCTCGGGCCTCGATCCCAACCAGATCGTGGAGATCCGCAACCTGATCAAGAAGATCGGCCAGGAACGGACGGTGATCCTTTCCACCCATTACCTGCAGGAGGTGGAAGCCACTTGCGACAGGGTCATCATCATTCATCAAGGAAGGATCGTGGCGGACGACAAGCTGGACCGTCTCGTCTCCCAGGACGGGGACCTTCCCCTCCTTCTCGGCGTGGTCGGCCCGGAAGAAAAAATCCGGACCCAGCTCCAGGAGCTGGCAGGGAAGGGGAACGTGGAGAGCCTGGACCGGAGGGGGGATGCGTTCTTCTGCAGGCTCCACGGTCTTCCCCGTGAGATGGGGAACGAGGCCATTTTCGATCTCCTTGTCACCCGAAACGGCTGGAAGCTGGTGGAACTCCACAGGGAGACCCCCAGGTTGGAAACCATCTTCCGCAAACTCACGGGAGGAACGGAAGAGCCCGTGCCGGTGGAGGATGAAAGGGAAGAAGCTCTCGCGGCCTCGTCCTCGCCGGGTGAGGAGAAGGGAGGTTCGGAATGAACAAGGCTCTGGTCATCGCGCGCCGGGAGTTCGCCGCCTACTGGCTCTCTCCCATCGCCTACGTGGTTCTCGGCCTTTTTCTTTTCCTCAACAGTTATTTCTTCCTCAACCCCATGTTCTTCCAGATGGGGATCGCCACGACCCAGAACATGTTCAATTTCTGGGGCCAGCTCTTCATCTTCTTTATTCCGGCCGTGACCATGCGGCTCTGGGCGGAGGAGCGCAAGCAGGGGACCTTGGAACTCCTGCTCACCTACCCGGCCAAGGTTCCCGAGCTGGTCTTCGGGAAATTCCTGGCGGCCCTGGCCTTCATCGGGCTGGGCGTGATCCTCACCCTTCCTGCGGTTTTCACTGTGGCCCATTTCGGGGACCTGGATTGGGGCCCCGTCGTGGGAGGATACCTGGGCGGAATCCTCATGGTTTCCGCCTACCTCTCCCTGGGGCTCTTCTTCTCGAGTCTCACGGAGAACCAGATCGTCGCCTTCCTGCTCACGCTCTTCGCCCTTTTGATCCTAAATCTCAGCCTTTTCATCCAGATCTCTGAAAGCGGAAACATCCCCTACTGGATCACCTGGATGTTGAGCCTCGTCGGCTTGGGTAACCATTTCCTGTCCCTGGCCAAGGGGGTCGTGAGTTCCCAGGACGTGCTCTACTACCTGGCCTTCACGGCCTTCTTTCTCTGGATGAACGCCCTGGTCCTCGAGGCCAAGAAGTGGAGGGGTTAGGCCATGCCTGAGAAGAGACATACAAAAGAGGACTTCTTCCTGACCCTGGTCCTCCGGATCGTTCTCCTCTGCATAATCTTCGTGGAAGTCCTCTTTCTCGTGAGGTGGGAGTTCTTCCGGGTGGACTTGACCCAGGACAAGCTCTACACCCTCACCGATTCCACCACCAATCTCCTGAAAAATCTGAAGGACCGGGTCTTGATCAAGGGCTTCTTCACCCGGGACGTCCCGGCCCAGGTGAAGCCCGTCCACGAGCGGATCAGGGACTACCTGGACGAGTACCAGGCCCGGTCCGGGGGCAAGGTGGTGGTGGAGATCGTGGACCCCGAGGACGACCAGACCCTACGGGACGAGGCGGACCGCCTGGGGATCCAGGGGATCCCCCTGGGTTCCTCCTCGGGGAACCAGCTTTCTCTCAAGCGGGTCTACCAGGGCCTCAGGATCCGGGTGGGGGACAAGCAGAAGGTCCTGGACTTGAGCAAGCTCGTTCTTGTCGCCGCCCAGACCGGGAAAGTCCCGAGCCAGTTCGAATACCTCCTCACCAACGCCATCTCCGAACTGGTCCTGAAGAAGAAGCCCAAGATCCTCGTCTACGCCAAGAGCCAGGTCCCGCCGAGTCCCTTCATGCGCCGGCAGGGCGTGAGCTACAAGAACTTCAAGGACGCCTTCAAGGGCCGCTACCAGGTGGAGGAGACGGAACTCAAGGCCGAGGGCGTGGATGACGCCAAGATCCCCGATGACACGGACCTGCTCATCGTCGTCAAGCCCAAGGACTTTGGCGACAAGCAGCTCTTCATGATCGACCAGTACCTGGTCAAGGGGGGCAAGGCCATCTTCTTCGTGGAGGAGCAGGACTTCGACATGGGGAAGATGTGGAAGACGGACTTCAACGCCGGCGTGGAGGACCTGCTCAAGTACTATGGAGTCAACGTCAGGAAGAAGCTTGTTGCGGATATTGCCAGCCGCCTGAGTTATCCCGTCGTTCAAAGGGCGCGCATCGGGGGGCAATACGTTACGGTCAACGTCATTCCTGCGCCCTATCCTTACTGGGTGGTCGCCGCCGGCGTGGACTGGGGGAAACAGTTCAAGAAAGATTACCCCGACGCACTTCCCGGCATGGACCCGGACAACCCGGCCGTGGCCAAGCTGGAGAACGCCCTCTTCTTGTGGTGCAACCCCGTGGAGCCCATGAAGAAGCTCCCCCCGGGCGTGAAGGCCCAGGTCCTGATCCGCACCTCGCCGCTCACACTGGTCGAGGACATTCCCCAGAGTGTGGATCCCGGGATGGACCAGGTGGGGGTCAATCAGTTCATCGCCAAGTTCAACAGGAGGTTCAACTCGGAGAAGACCGCCCAGGTTCCCCTGGTGACCTACGTGACAGGAACCTTCACATCCTATTTCAAGGGGAAGAAGCTCCCGGAATTCCCCCCAGGGGATAAGGACAAGCACGACAAAAAGGACCAGGCGGCCTCGAAACCCGCCTCCAAGCCTGCCTCCAAGCCGGCGAAGAAGAAGCTGGAATGGGTGGAGAAGACAGGCAAGAAGGCGCAACTCGTAGTCATCGGGGATTCGACCTTTGTTCAGGACAGTTTTTTCAACGAAAACCTTCCTTACCCCTTCAAACAACTCTATGAGGGAAACCGGGCCCTTGTGCTCAACCTGGTGGACTGGCTCGCCCTGGCCCCGGACCTGGTGGAACTCCGCACCAGGGACACCAAGGTCCGGCTCCTGCAGGTGGTGAGGCCCAGGGAGAACGAGACCCCCGACCATCTCCAGGCCCGGCGCAAGCGGGTGATCCTTTTCGTCAGGGTAGCGAACATGTTCGCCATCCCTTTGTTGCTGGTCATTCTCGGTCTTTTCATCTGGCTCTGGAGAAGGGCCCGCAAGCGGAGCTTCGTGCAGTCCCTGGGTTGAGGCGAGGAGGACACCGATGAAGACGAATCTTTGGCTTTTCGTGGTGGTTCTGGCTCTCGGGGTGCTGAGCTTCTGCCGGCTGGACAGCCTGCGCCAGGCCTTCGTCAACGTAAACGAGATCCCGAAGATGTTTCCCGGGTTTACGCCTGACCGGGTAAATGTGGTGGTGATCCGCAAGATGGATCTGAAAGCCATGGCGGAGGAGGAGAAGAATGCTCCGGGGGCCAAGAAGAAGGTCGAGCCCAAGTGGAAGCACCAGACCCAGCTGGTCCGCGAATCCGACAAGTGGTTCGTCCGCTACCCCAGCGGCCTCCAGTTCCCCGCCGACAAGAGCCTGGTCAAGGAACTCCTGGACAACCTGCGGGACGTTCCGGCCTCCAAGACCGACGTGGTGAGCGAGGATCCGGCCGCCCAGAAAGATTATGACGTGGACGAGAAGCACGCCGTCCACGTCATCGCCCTGGACAAGAGCGGGAACCAACTCGCCTACCTCTTGATCGGGCGCAAGCCCAAGGCGGAGCCCGGGTCCACCGATTACACCGCCTGGCAGGGCGTCTTCGTGAGGCAAAAGGACGATCCCCGGGTGATCCGGTTCGACAAGAGCTACTGGACCGTGGACGCCGACCCGGCGCACTGGCTGGACAAGAACATCCTCTCCTTCGAGCGCGACAAGGTCAAACGCCTCACAGTGATCAACCCCAAGGGCCGGTGGGTCGCCGAAAAGACCAAGGACAAGAAGTGGCGTCTCAAAGAGCCCATCGACTACCCGGCCAAGTCTTCCGAAGTGGACGCCATCCTCAACTACGTCTCCAGCCTCTACATGGAGGAACTCATCGGGCCCAGAAATCCCCAGAGCGAAGCCAAATACGGCGTCGGCTCGGGGGCCCGTTACGTAATCACCGTGGAGATGGATGACGGCAAGTCCAAGCACACCCTCCGGGTTGGGGAGAAGAACCCCGACAAGGAGGGGGAGGTCTACGCCGTGGTGGACGACAAGCCCTTCGTGGTCACCATCGGGAAGTATATCGTCGAGAGTTTCCGGAAGACCGTGGACGACTTGAAGGACACCAAGGCCGCGTCGAAGCCGGCCTCCAGGCCGGCCTCCCGGCCGGCCTCGAGACCGGCGGGCAAAGGCAAGGGCAAGGACAAGGCCAAGCCGTCCAAATCGGGACAGAAGAAGAAATAGGTGACTTCCTTCTTGCCCGGGGGGTTCAAGAGAAGATGCCCCGGGGACGATAATAGAAGCAATCTCCTCCTTCTTATGGTAGCCGGGGGGAGTCCGCGTGGGCTCCTTCCGGCTGCTTTTTTGTCCGGCCCGGGCGGTCCCTCTCCAGGGGCAGGCGGGAGGGGCCTCTGGTAGACTTCGGGGCATGGCCGAAGTAAAGGACCCGCGGGCCAGGTTCCGGGCCGAGATCGCCGGCCTGGGGCGCTGGAGGACCCTTGCAAGGACTCTGGTCCCCCTCCACCTCCTCTTGCTGTTCTGCTTGTGCCTCTGGGTAGGGTCGGCCCTCGTCCCGTGGATCCCCTCCTTTCCTCTCTGGGCCTGCCTTCTTCCCCTTCCCGGGGCCGCTCTCCTTTTCTGGTTCCTCCAGAGTTCCCGCTCCCGGCTTGAGGTGGAGGAGATCCGGGATCTCCTGCAGGCCGCCCTGGAAGTTGAAGAGAGCCACCCTTTCGCCGGGACCCTTGCTCTCCAAGCCGAAGCTCTCCTCAAGGCCCGGCGGGGGGAACTCCTTGAGAAGGGCTTCACCGAAGCCCGCCGGCCCAGGCCCTGGTACCTTCTCTACGCTCTCCTGGCCTTTCTCCTTCTCCTGGAGTGGGCGGGTCCCCTGCCCGTAACTTTCCCCGTGCCTGGAAAAAGCAGGCGGCCTTTTTCCACGGCCCTGGCCCGGGATGGGGGGAACAAACCCGGCAAAGGCAGGGGCGGCGGAGGGAAAGGGAGGATGGCCCCGGGCGGCGGAGGAAAGGGGGAAAAGAACCTGGACCGGAC